>JAAYVQ010000410.1 GCA_012517095.1 Phycisphaerae bacterium
TCGCGGTAACCGTGTCTTCCTGCATTTGTTGCCCGTTTCAGATAATACCCTGCAACTTCCGAACTTACCGTGCAAGGTCACGGCATCGCGACTGCTGGCCGGGGGCAAGGCCTCCCTCAAGCAGAATGCCGATTGTATCGAGATCACGATCGATCCCAAAGATCGCGACCCGCTCGATACCGTCGTCGTGCTCGAACTGGACAAGTCCGCCGAGTCCATCGAACCTGTCACCATTCTCTTGTCCTCCCTGGCCACGGGTAAACCCGCTACGGCCTCCAATGTCTATCAGAATTCGCCCGCCTTCGGTCCCGACAAGGCCTTCGACGGCGATCCCGATACCCGCTGGGCCTGCGACGCCGGCGTTAAGCAGGCCTGGTTGCAGGTCGATCTGGGCAAACCTACGGCCGTCAACCGGGCCGTCATCAGCGAGGCCTACGACCGAATCCGGCATTTCCGGCTTGAAAAACGCGAGGGCGATGAATGGAAATCCTTCTTCGAGGGCAAAACCATCGGCGAAAATGGCGCTTTTGATTTCCCCACCGTTACCGCACAACAGGTCCGGCTCAATGTCCTGGAGGCCGAAGACGGCCCGACCATCTGGGAATTCCAGCTGCTGATGAAAAAACCGTAAAGCCGGGTTCCGGAGAAATCCCACAATTCTCGCCCTGATACCTTGATTTCCCCATCCAGATTTGTTACACTGAATCTGGAATATCCGGCTGGAGGGTGTGCCTGACCAATTGTCGTTCCTTCCGCCCTGAACTCAAAACGGTTTTTCGATTCGGAGGAAATGATGAATACGATGCGTCGCATCCCAACGATCGCCTTGTTCCTGGTGGGCCTGCTGGTCCTTCTGGCCGTCGTGCCCGCCTCCGCCGTCAACTGGAGGATCACCCAGATCACCGATAACGAAGGTGACGATTCCAGCACGCGTGTTATCTCCCAGGGATGGCTTGCTTGGGTATCTAAACCCTCGTTCTTCGACGACCAGGAAATCGTTCTCTATTATCCCGGTCCGAATCCGATCCGGCAGATCACCAATAACGATTACGATGACAATAGTCCCGATCTATCCTGGAATCCGGTCAGTGAAATACCTACCCTTTGTTGGAAGGGTCGTTGCGGTCCCGATAACACCTACGAAATCTTCACCATGGGATTCAAGGTCCCCCTCCGCTTGACGGACAATTCGTACGAAGATGATGAGCCGCAGAATTCGGGAACCCACATTGTTTGGGAAGGCCGGCAGAATGGCGACGATTGGGAGATTTTCCGTTACACCTCATCGCTGGGTGTCGTCCAGTTGACCATGGATTCGCTGGACGATCGTCATCCGGTCGTATCCGGCCTCCGGATCCTCTGGTCCAAGACGGATCCCGAGGAATATGGTCAGGAAACCTACTACTTCGACGGACTGGACACTTTTCGTCTCACGGACAATGCCTGGATGGAGCGCGACCATCGAATCGACGGTATGCACCAGGTCTGGGGAATGTTCCACGGTTCCGGCGTTGTCGGCGACTGGGAAATCCACCACCGGTATAGCGACGGCCCCATCGAACAACTGACGAACAACACTCTTTACGATTTCGATCCGGTTGTCTCAGGTAACCGAATCGTTTGGACTCAAAATGACGGTCACGATACCGAGATCCTGTACTACGATGGCGTCTCGATACGCCAACTGACCGACAACGAAGTTGACGATGAAGAGCCACAAATTTCCGGCCAGCGTATCGTGTGGGTCCGATACCCGCGAACAGGGGAGTTATCCGACGACGGGCAAATCTACCTTTTCGATGACGCCGATGATTCGATCACCCTTCTGGAAGACGGGTATGACAACGGCTATCACCCGAAGATCGCTGGAAATTTTGTTGTTTGGCATGTTTTCGACGGTCATGACTATGAGGTTATGCTGGCCATCGCCTGCGACGAGATGCCCGGCGACATCGACAAGAATTGTGTCGTGGATCTGGCCGACTTCGCAATCCTGTCCGCCGACTGGCTCGACTGTACCCTCCCCTCGGTCTATTGTCCGTAATTCAGTTTGTCATTACATACCCGCTGAGGAATCAATCTTTTCGAAATTCAAATGGATAGGGGCACAATTTCCCGTGCCCCTGAGAATCAAATCCTCGGACATATTCGGTCTATTTTTAATGCCGATATCCTGATTTTTACTGGAACAGCTTGGGTGCAAACTCGTTGAGATATTCCCGCCAGTTGATCCAGGTGTGGGCGCCGTCGGTTTCCTTGTAGATCACATCGAAGCCGTGGCCCTTGAGCATCTCGACGGAGGCCTGCGAGGTCTTGACCAGGAAATCGTCCTTGCCCGTGGCGAACCACA
>JAAYVQ010000411.1 GCA_012517095.1 Phycisphaerae bacterium
AAACGAACTGCGGCGGATGGTGTGGAAGGATCTGACGGATCATCTCAAACGGTTTTCCACGGGAGATCAACTTATCAAAGAGCTTCAGCGGTTACTCATCGCCGCTTAAGAAACCATGAAAAAGTCAGTCAACTTGAGTACATTAGGTAGCCGGCAGTATCAATCGGTACATCACGCGAACAGCTTGAGTAGAATTCAGTGAAAAATGAATCCTTCGGCAAAGAGCCGATTAATCTTCCCAGAAAAATCCCAAAAATAGACATGATTTTCTATCGGAATTCTTGCGTCATCGGTTAGCGATCGAACAATTTAGGGGGAAAAATCCGGGCGGCCCGATTGGACCGTCCGGAAGGATTCAAGCATCTCGATTGAGTTCAATTCCTCTCAATCCTGAAAATCCTGTTCATCGTGTCTAAACAATTGTTTCTCTTCGCGGCTTCGCGTGAGGCCAATTTCAATTTGCCGTTTTCCGTTTTCCCCTTGCCATTTACCCGCGGAAGTACAGGTACGCTCCCAGGATCAGGATCAGCACAATCGCCGACGCGATGACATCCACCGCGCTCCAACTGGAGCGGGACAGGCGGCGTTGTTCGTCAGTCACGGTCCCGTAGGTCAGGCCGGAAATTTTGCCATAGTCCGGCGCCGCCGTCAGATAACTGACGATATGCATGACCGCGATACACACCACGAAGATCAGCACGCTGTAATACTGGAAGAAGCAATTGTTCATGATCCAGAAGAACGAACCTTCCTCGTAAGTAAAACTGCCTTCGGAAAGTTTGACCGGCGTATCGACGATCAGCCGGAACAGGCCCATCAGAAATCCGATCACCAGCGCCGACAAACACCCCTTGGCATTGAGCCGCTTGTTGAACACGCCGCAGAAGAACACCGCGAAGATGGGCGGCGCCAGGTACGACTGCACGCCCTGCAGGTAATCGTACAGCCCCTTGCTGCCGCGGATCACCGGGATCCACAACAGGCCGATGATCACCATGATCACCGTCGCGATCCGGCCCATCCACACCAACCGATGTTGCGAGGTGTTCGGCTTGAATTTGCTATACAGGTCCATCGTAAACAGCGTCGCCGAGGCGTTAAACGCCCCCGCCAGCGAACTCATCAGTGCCGCCAATAAACCCGCCACCACCAGCCCTCGGATTCCCGCAGGCAGGATGTAGGCCACCAGCATCGGAAACGCCTTCTGCGATTCGGCGCGGTTGAGTTCTCCGGCCGCAGAGAACAGAGTATTGTGAATCTCCGCCACCTTGCCGCTCTTGGCCAGCGCAAAGCAGATCATGCCCGGAATGATGAAGATGAACACCGGCAGCAGTTTGAAAAACGCCGCACAGATCGATCCGCGCCGCGCCTCGCGCTCGTTGGGGGCGCCCAGTACGCGCTGAACGATATACTGGTCCGTGCACCAGTACCACAGCCCGACGATCGGCGCACAGAACAGCATCCCCAGCCACGGGTAATTGTCGTTGAAGTACCACGCCATCCGGCCGGCTTCCTTCACTGGCGCCCAGGTTCCCTCGACTCCCGCGGGAATCAGCGGTTTCCACAGATTGAACATGTCCGAGCCGCAGACATTCCGCAGTTCCTGCCAGCCGCCCAGGGCTTTCAGACCGAACACCGTTACCAGAACCGAACCCATAATCAGGATGATCGTCTGCAGCGCTTCAGTATAGGCCACCGCCCGCATTCCGCCGAGCACTGTATAGAGCCCGGTCAACACGATCACCAGAATCGAGCCAACCCAGAAAGTGTCCAGCCCCATGAAATTGATTTCCGGCAGCAACACGCTGAACACCACGCCTCCGGCAAAAATGCCCACGGCCATCTTGGTCACCACATAGGCCACCAGCGAGATGATCGACAGCACCCATCGCGCCGTCGGCGAGAACCGCCGCTCCAGAAACTCCGGCATGGTGAACACCCTCGACCGCACATAGAACGGAACCAGGACCCACGCCAGAATCAGCAGGCACCACGCATGCAGTTCGTAGTGTGCCATTGCCACACCATCGGTACAACCGGATCCGGCCAGGCCGACCAGATGTTCGGAGCCGATATTGGAGGCGAAGATGGAGGCGCCCACCACGAACCAGCCGAGATTACGGCCGGCCAGAAAATAGTCGTCGGTCGTGTCCTTGCTTTTGCTGATCACCCACCAGGCCAGGCCCAGCAGGATCGTAAAATACCCCGCGATCACCCACCAGTCCAAATTCGTAAACAACGCCGCGGCCTGCAATTCCGGAAATCCAGTCATTGGCTATCCTTTCCATTTCTGGGATTCGTTTTGCAAATATCAAACCCAAAATTGCGGGCTTGTCAATAACTTCTATCGTATTCCAGAAGATTTATCACTTCAGTGGGATCCGTAACACTGTCAGCGAATTGGGGGCAAAGGTCGTCTGGAACTTCGCTCCGGCGACCTCCACGGAATCGGTAACCGGCGCAACTTTCTTCGGTTCGGCCAGAGAATTTTCGTCGGTGGATTTTTCGCTGGTCAACACGATCCGCTCGGCCGTCTTGCCGACGCTTACGGTCCCCAGATCAATCTCTGTATCCTGTAATTTACTGTCGGCATTGACGACTTTCAGAATAACTTGGCCGGCGGCCTTGTCCAGCGTCGCGCTGGCGTACAGCGCCTTCATCGACGGCGTGGTCATGTCGTGGATGAGCTTGTCGTCCAGGAAACATTTGACCTTGTCGCCCTTGACCTCGACGCGGATGTCGTACCATTTGCCGGTTTCGACGCGCCCGCGAACCCCGTCGTCGGACACGCCGCCCATCTCCACGGCATGCCGCGTGTTGCCCCAGCCGCCGATATTCCACCAACTCTTGGCCTCTTCGTTTTGCACATTGAACAGAATCAGAAAGCCCTCGTCGCCGCTGATCTTGCGGGCTTTCAGCGTCAGGGTGTAATCTTTCCAGCTTTTGTCGCCGATGATCGCCCGAACATTTTCCGTCATGGCCCCCTGCTGCAGAGCGCCGTCCTTGACCTGCCACCTGCCGTCGCCGAGCATCTTCCAGCCATCGGCGTTTTTGGAAAAGTCGCTTTCGAACAGCGTCTTTCCATCCTGAACAACTTTAATATCCTTGTATTCCGCCCGCGTCAGCCAGGTCCCCACGCCGATGCAGCCGCCTTCGAGCGAGACCGAGGTCATCGGCGCATCGACCTGCGTCGGAAGCACGACATCACCGCGATGGACGCTGAATAATTGCTGGACATAGTAGCTCGGAAGGCCGTAGATGCGGGAACTGTCGTAGTTGATCAGGTCCGGGTTCCACTTACGGTGATTAACATTTACCAGCAGCGGCGCGTACGATGCCATAACCACGATGTCCGAATTGCGCTCCATGCCGGTCATGAAGGCCGCTTCGCCGATGGCGCCGCGGAGATTGCCCTGGCCGGTGCCCTGCGTGACGGCGTATTCGCCGACGAATACTTTGGGGCCTTTGCGGTCATACGAGTCGTATTTCCCGGCATTTAGCATAAAGAATTCAGGATTGTTGTAGTAATGTTCGTCGATGATTTCCGGCATCGACTTGGTCGGATAGCCGCCCCAGACATTGGCGATGAGTATGACTTCCGGATATTTGGCCTTAACGGCCTTGTAGAATAACTCCCATCGTTCGTGATAGGCCGGGCCGCCGTTTTCGTTGCCGATTTCCAGGTACTTGAGGTTGAACGGGGCCGGATGGCCGTTTATGGCCCGCAGCGAACCCCACACGCTATCGACCGGGCCGTTGGCGTATTCGATCGCGTCCAGGGCGTCCTGCACCCACTGACCCATCCGGTCCATCGGGATCACTTCCTTGTGCGACATGCCGACATTGATACAGAATAATGGCTCGGCGCCGAGGTCCTCGCTCAGTTGCAGATATTCCTGATAGCCGACGCCGTGCGTGGCCCAGTAACCCCAGATGTTCCACAGCGGCGTGCGCACGGCCGGATCGCCGATGGTGTCTTTCCAGTGATACATGTGGGCCATGTCGTCGCCCTCAACCCAGCATCCGCCCGGGAATCGGACAAACGCGGGCTTGAGGCCGTCAAGCATCTCGCAGATGTCCGGCCGAAGACCATGGTCTTTCCAGGTCTTCTTTGGCATCAAAGAGACCATGTCTAACCACAGCGTGCCCTTGCCCTCGGCCGCAAGGATCAGTTTGGCTTTTGGTTCCGTAGCCCCCGCAGTCAGATCCAGTTCGAACCATTTCCATCGATCCGTCAGGCCGTTGATCTCGCCTTTGGCAATATCGCCGCCTTTGGAATCTTCGATCAGGACATGCAGTGGGCCGCGAAACCCGTCGCCACTCCGCACGGCCAGTCGAAGGTGATACGCATTGCCCTGAACCATGGCCATGCCCCAGTATCCTTCGTTGGTCAGCGAGGTTCGACCGTCCAGGCGCACGCGCAAGCTCTTGCGGTTAAAGGGATTCAGCGGTGTCCGGTCGTCGATGCTCATCTCGCTTTTGCCATCGCCGACATTGACAAGCTTCCAGTATTCCGGCTTTTCCGAATCTTCAAATGAACGATTCCGGACCAGTTCCGGATAGATCCCGCCATCGACGGACAGGTTGATGTCCTCGAAGAAGATTCCCCAGAGGGTTTTGGACACTTCATGGCCGGGCTTGTCGGCCTGGATGCGGATGGTTCCGGCCTGCAGGCCGGCTACCGCGGTCAACATTATCGAAAACACAAGGATTGTCAGTGAAAATCGTTTCGTCATGGCTTGGCTCCTGCTTTTGGACATCGAGATCTCCATTGGATTCAAATCATCCGTTCGTGTATTTTCCAGCTTCCGCAAATTTAAAAGAACTTGTATTGTAGCCCGAAGAATAAAAATGGAAAGCAAATATTGCGTTAAACATTCACCATTTTGCGAACCCTCATCCGCCCCTTTTCCTCTAATTCCATATGCATGCCCCCCTGTCGCAGCCGTCTTCGGAAGTAACTTTCCCGATTGTGTGTACATCGCTGTCCCCCCGACTCGCACCTGACGAAGGGCTCTGGATGCCAAATGATACTGGAACGGGTCTGATGAACCATGATTGATTCAATAGTCAATCATCCATTTTCATTTGTCAATTTCCCGCTTGATCCCTCCACTCTACTGAAAGATTTGCACAAATTGTCCGAAATTTCCGGACCCCGAAATCGATAACCTAAAGTTATAAAAAGACTTACCGACTTTCAAACCCCTTAAAAATAGCAAGATTGTGAAAGCGCGTTTGGTTCGAATTTTTCGTAATTTTATCAAACAGAGTTTATATGGGGAAAGTCGCTAATAAGAACGGTGGGAAAGTGGGTATGGGTGACATTTATGCCGCCCGTACAACGCAAGTAGATCCATCCACTGTACACGCCGAAGGCGTTTTCCGCCCTTCGACTCTGCTCAGGACAAGGTCGGGAGGACGGCGATTGCGGGCCTTCTACCCTACGCTCAGGATGACGGCACATATATTCCAAGCACGAAATGCTTAATTCTAAATATTCTGGAGTACAATAATCCTATTTAATACCGAGGACCTCGGCCATGGAGTACTGGCCTGCGGGTTTTCCGGTGAGCCAGAGGGCGGCGCGGAGGGCGCCGCGGACGAAGTTGTCGCGGTTGTGGGCGGAGTGTTCGATGCGGACGGTTTCGCCGAGGGTGCTGAAGATGACGGAATGTTCGCCGGTGATGTCGCCGCCGCGGATGGCGTGCATGCCGATGGTTCCGGCGGTACGCAGGGTTTCTTTGCCTTGGCGTCCGTGTACAAGACAGTCGGGGAACGACCGGCCTGTGGCCTTGCAGATTGAGGCGGCCAGCGACAGGGCCGAACCGCTGGGGGAATCCTTCTTGAAGCGGTGATGCTGCTCGACGATCTCGATATCGTAGGCATCGCCGAGCATGGCGGCGACTTTGCCGACGATATAAAACAAGACATTCATGCCGACGCTCATGTTGGTTCCGTAGATGACGGGAATATGTTCGGCGGCGCGGCGAAGCAGGGCCTGGTGGTCGCCGGTCAGGCCGGTGGTGCCCATGATCAGGCCGACCTTGTTGTCGATGCAGAAGTCGATGGAATGTTCTGCGGCCTCGGGCAGCGAAAAGTCGATCATCACATCGGCTGTGTCGTTGTGGCTGTGCTGAAGAATGACACCCAGTTCGCCGATCCCGGCAACCAGGCCGGCATCCTTGCCGAGATCCGGGTGGTCTTCCCGCTCCAGGGCAGCGACAATCGTAAACTGCTTGCTTTCGGCGGCCAGGGCCAGGATGCGTTGCCCCATCCGGCCGGCGGCTCCGCTTACGATCAATGACGGTTTCATGCAAAATCTCCGATCCGATTGAAATTTTTTGGCCAACTCGTGCGTCTATGATAATGACCGTACCGGTTATGGACAACCCTGTTGCGCGCGGATTTTGCATCGGGGGACTTGACAGAACCGCCGGATGTTGTATAGTTTATCGTTCGATGCCAGAGGCAGAAAATGCCTTTTTGAAAGGAAAAATCGCGATGTTGAAGACAATTATTTCGGTAGGATTAATGGTTTCCCTCGGATTGGGGACGGTGATTTTGACGGGTTGTGAATCGGATGCGCAGACCGGAGCCCTGATCGGCACCGCCGCAGGCGCCGGCATCGGGCAAGCGATCGGCCACAATACGACCGGCACGCTGATTGGCGCTGGAGTTGGCGCTGCGGGCGGGTATCTTCTCGGCAACGAGTCCGATAAGAACAAAGCCAAGAAGGAAAACCAGCAGCAAATGACCCAGATTCGGGAAGAGCAAAACACCGTAACGGTCTGGATCACCAACAGCAACAACTCGAAGATCCCCGTCAAGCTTCGCAAGGACGGCCCCAATTTCATCGGGCCTCGTGGGGAGATCTATCAGAATATGCCCACGGAAGCGGAACTGAAGATGGTGTACGGCTTTTAGGCGGCCATCGGGAAGTTGTTTATCCAATACAACTAAACAGGTTGTATAGCTTATATCGAACTTGAGATCGAAATCGGACAGGTAATCTGACTGTCCGTCTTTTTTGGGAATATTGGCTCTGAGGTCCAAAATTTCCAAAAAATTCCCTTGTATTCTTCCCGAATTCCCGTAGAATACGGGTTTTTACGGTATTTGAAAGCTTATGGAGTTGAACCGATGAAGAAAGATATTCATCCGAATTATCAAGTGGTCAAGGTCCATTGCGGATGCGGGAATTCCTTTGAAACCCGCAGTACCGTCAAGGAAATCCACGCGGACATCTGCTCGATGTGTCACCCGTTCTTCACGGGCAAGCAGAAGTTCGTGGATACCGCCGGCCGTATCGAACGGTTCCAGAAGAAGTATGGTTCCGGATATATGAAGAAGGCCGAGAAGTAGCTTCCCAAAGACAACCTTGTTGCGCTGCTGGTCGTAATTGTACGAATTATGGATTGGCAGCGTATTTTTTTTGATTTATTCGACCGGGGGTTCTTTTCTCGGCCGATGGACTGGACAGACCCATGCAGCAGACCCAGGATCCCGTTCTCGCCAAGCTTGAACAACTTGAGGGCCGGTTCGTTGAGATCGAACGGCAGATCCTCGATCCTGTGATATCCTGCAATCCGGCCAAGGTTATTCCCCTCAGTAAAGAACAGGGTAAACTCCGCCCCACCATCGAGCGGTTTCGCGAGTACCGGAAATGCCTGACGGAAATTGAACAGGCCCAGCAGATGGAAGCCGACAGCGGGGGCGACCCCGAACTGCGGCAAATGGCCCGCGAGGAACTGATTCGTCTCGGTCCCCTTAAAACCCGCCTGTATGAGGAAATCCGCGATACGCTTGTCATGTCCGATGATTCGGCCATCGCGTCTGTCATTCTGGAAGTTCGTGCCGGCACCGGAGGCGAGGAGGCCGCCCTCTTTGCCCGCGACCTGTACAACATGTACACTCGCTACTGCGATGCCAAGGGATGGAAATCCGAGCTGCTGTCGTATAGTCCCAGCGATATGGGCGGCCTCCGCGAAGTCATCGTCAATGTCTCCGGGCCGGGCGTCTGGGCCCATCTCGGTTACGAAGGCGGCGGTCACCGCGTCCAGCGCGTCCCCGAAACGGAAGCTCAGGGCCGCATCCACACCTCCGCGGCAACGGTCGCCGTGCTGCCGGAGCCGGAGGAGGTCGATATCCAGATCAATCCCGACGATGTCGTCGAGCAGGTTTGTCGATCGGGCGGCGCCGGCGGCCAGAATGTCAACAAGGTCAACAGCGCTATCCGCCTCGAACACATCCCGACCGGCATCACCGTCAGCATGCGGGACGAACGAAGCCAACACAAGAATCGCGCCAAGGCCTGGCGAATTCTTCGCAGCCGCATCTATGATCTCCAGCAGGGAAAGATCAACGCCGAACGCGACCAGAACCGTCGCACCATGATCGGCTCCGGAGATCGTTCGCAGCGGATTCGGACCTACAACTTTCCCCAGAACCGGGTGACGGATCACCGGATCAATGTGTCGCTGTACAGCTTAGACAAATTCATCCTCGGCGACATGGACGAAATGATCAAGGCCCTGATGGACTATGACAAACAGCAGCGGCTGGCCAATCTATAATCGATATCGTCAAGACAGAACAGCGGGAATCCACAGGATTGGGAGACAGGGATGATCGTCGTCGTAACCGGCACCGTCGGCATCGACAAAAAGCCCTACCTGCGGGCCGTGTGCGAACTTGCCCAAAGCCGTGGCCGCAAGATCGAGCTGTGCAATATCGGCGACATGATGTATGCGGAGGCCCCGGATATCGCTCCCGGCCGCATTCTTGATATTCCCCTCAAGCGTCTCCACGGCCTTCGTCGCAGCGTGATGAAGGACATTCTCTCCCGCGCCCGCGGAGGGGCCGATCTGATCGTCAACACCCACGCGACCTTCCGCTGGCGACACGGATTGTTTCCGGCATTCGACTTCGACCAGATTCGCCGTCTTCATCCCGACCTGTTTATCTGCATGGTCGATAGCATTGAACCATTGCATATTCGGCTCAGCCGGCAACATCCGATGCGTCATTCGCTCAAGGACCTGCTGGTCTGGCGCGAGGAGGAAATCCTGGCGACCGAGATGATGCAGCGCGGCTCCAACGACAAGGCCGGCTTCTACATCCTTTCCCGCGGCTGCGGCGAGGGAACTATCGAGCCATTCTATCGTCTGCTCTTTGAGCCCTGGCGGAAGAAGGCCTATCTCAGCTTCCCCATGACGCATGTCATGCACCTGCCCGAGGTCATCCGTGAAATCGAAGACTTCCGCGCCAAGATTAAGCGCTTCCTGATCTGTTTCGACCCCGGCGACCTCGAAGAAGCGTATCTGCCCTGTTATGCGCAGGAAGCCATCGCCGCGGGGCGACCGACAATCGAAGTATCGGCCCTGGGACAGATGGTTTCCTTTGACGCTCGCGAGGTCCTGTCCATTGAGGCCGACATCAACAGCCAGATTTACGCCCGCGACTTCGCCCTGATCGACCAGTCGGACATGATTGTCAGTTTCATCCCCGCCCTGCCCGACGGTTCCGCGGCGGTGTCCAGCGGCGTCGAGCGCGAACTCCAACACGCCCATGAGGCCGCCAAGGAAGTCTTCGTGATCTGGCAGGCCAAACGAAATCCTTCGGTCTTTGTCACGCAGACGGCGACGAAGGTCTTTCGTACCCTGTCCGAAGCGATCGGCTATTTCGACCGGCGATTTCCCGTCCCCGTGGAGGCCGGCACCTCCGGAGAATCCCGATGATCCCGCACAGTGCAAGTCAATTGGCCGGTTACTTCGATCATACCCTGTTGTCGGCCTCGGCGACCTCGGCGGACATTCAGCGAATCTGCGATGAGGCGATTCGCTATCACTTCGCAACGGTATGCATTAATCCGCGATGGATTCCGATGGCCGGCGACTTCCTTCACGGCAAGAGCGTCGGCGTCTGTTCGGTCGTTGGATTTCCTCTCGGCGCCGAGCTTCCGCGTATCAAAGCCATCCAAGCTGAGACCGCCATCATGGCCGGAGCCGACGAAATCGATATGGTCGCCGACTTGGCCGCCATCCTTGAAGGAGATTTGGATCGTTTGGGTCAGGAAATGGCCGCTGTCCTGAAAGTCTGCCGCTCCATGCGTCCCGCCGTATCGCTGAAAGTCATTGTCGAATCCGCCGCCCTGAACGAGGCACAGTTGACCTCCGTTTGCCAGATCGGAAACCGTGTCGGCGTCGATTTTCTCAAGACCAGCACCGGCCTGCACCCCGCCGGCGGAGCAACGGTCCAGGCCGTCCAACTCATGGCCGCTGCCGCCCCCAAATGCAAAATCAAGGCCGCCGGCGGCATTCGCACCACTGAACAAGCCCTGGCCATGATCGCCGCCGGAGCCAGTCGCATTGGTTCTTCGGCCTGTGTCCAGATCGTTCAGCAATTCGACGAATCGAAACGCACATGATCCCGCATCGCTCCACCTGTGGCCGTCTGGTCATTCGAAAAAGACAAATCGCCATCTCGCTTGACAACCTCGCCCGGATCATTGCCCAACGATACCATCCCGCCATTCTCGGCGCCAATTCCTCCTCTCGCTGGGCACAACGGTTCTCGATCTTCACCTGCGATCCCATCGAGACCGTGCGTGTTCCGGATTCGGCTTCCGATCCACTATCACTCTTAGCCCGGTCCCTCGACCGTTATAGACTCGACCTCCAAGATCACCCCTCATTGCCACCGGGAATTTTTTGCGGCGGATGGATCGGCTATTTCAACTACGACCTGTGTCGGAAGATCGAGCAAATCCAAACCAATCCATCGATTCTGGAGGATCATTTTCCCCTGATCGGCCTGGGGCTCTATGATCGAGCGATCGTATTCGACCACACCGACTTCTCGATATGGCTGATCGCCGTCTCCTTCCCGGACGATCGCATGGGATCCGACGAAAAACTCGATACTTTGGAGGATCTTCTCCAACAAGCCGCCCGACTTCCGGAAATTCGATTGCCCCGGCCTGATTCATCCCGGCGCAGATCGTCTGTCATCCATAGCGAAATGTCCCGTTCGTATTACGATGAATCGCTGCGGAAAATCCATCGATATATCCTCGACGGCGAGGTCTATCAGATCAATTTCGCCCGGCAGTTCTCTTGTCCTTTCGATGCCGATCCGCTCGACCTGTTCGTCTGGCATAATCAACACAATCCCAGCCCGTACGCCGCATTTGTGGCCGATGGGGACCTGGCGATCGTCAGCGCTTCGCCGGAGATGTTCCTGACAATCCACGGCGAACAGATCCGGACCCAGCCGATCAAAGGTACCCGACCCCGGATCGGCGATAGTCCGGATGCCGAACGATTCAATCGTCTTCAATTCCAGGATCTCGCCGGCAGCGAAAAGGAACAGGCCGAGTTAAACATGATCATCGATCTGGAGCGTAACGACCTTCATCGTATCTGCCGCCCCGGAACCGTCGAGGTCATTCAGCCCCGAACGATCGAGGCATTCCCCACGCTGTTTCACGCCGTGGCGACAATCGCGGGATCGTTACGCCGCCCGCCCGTGGAATACGGCCTGTCCTCATTCTGCGAGATCCTCCGTGCCGTCTTTCCCGGCGGGTCGATCACCGGCGCCCCTAAAATCCGCGCCATGCAGATCATCGAGCAACTCGAACCCGTTCGTCGAGGCATTTATACCGGCAGTATTGGATTTCTCGGACTGGACGGATCGGCCTGCTTGAATATTGCCATCCGAACCTGTATCATCTCCAATGGCGCGGCTCGGTTCAGCGCCGGCGGGGGTATCGTCGTCGATTCCGACACCTGCGCCGAATGGGACGAAACGCAGGTCAAGGCCCGCGCGTTGCTGGCCGGCTTGTCGGAGGTCGAAAACAGACGGCCGACGATTCAGACAATATCGTAGTATTCATTGGAACCCAATGGCTCGAATCTTACTTAACGATCAGATCCTCGAACAGGACCAGGCCGCATTGTCCGTCACAGACGGCGGATTTCTCTATGGGATGGGCCTGTTTGAAACCCTTCGCGCCAATCGCGGTCGGGTTTTCGCCATCTCCGATCATCTCGACCGTCTGTTCTCCAGCACGGCAAAACTGTCGATCCCCTGTCCATACGACAAACCATGGTTCGAAAACGCCGTCCATCGTGTCCTGCAGGCCAACGAACTGATCGACGCCCGAATACGGCTGACCCTGACCACCGGCCCCATTCGCCACGATGAGGATCCCAACCCGACGGTCCTGATTACCGCCGCCCCCCTGCAGCCCTATTCGCGCGAATACTACGACAAGGGAATCCGTGTCATTGTCACCGACTTTCGCCAGAATCCCGCCGATCCGACGATTGGCCACAAGACCACCAGTTACTTTTCGCGCCTGTTCGCACTGCAGGCGGCACACCGGAAAAACGCGACCGAAGCCCTCTGGTTTACCACCGGAAACTTTTTGGCCGAGGGCTGTATCAGCAATGTTTTTCTGGTCAGGAACTCGACGCTCCTGACGCCTTCGGTCGATACGCCGGTCCTTCCGGGTATTGCTCGAAAACATCTGTGCCGTCTGGCCGGCGAGGAAATGATCTCGCTTTCCGAATCCCGCTTGACGATCCAGGACCTGCTGGGCGCTGAGGAAGTGTTCATATCGAATGTCATTATGGGCGTCATGCCGGTCGTCGGCGTCGAGAGCCACACGGTCGGCGACGGCAAGGTCGGCCCGATCACGAAAAAACTCATGAAGGCCTTCGACTGCTTGCTTACCTCCGACTCTGAACCAGGAGATCGCCCATGAAAGTCCACGACATCCTGAGTAAGGTTGATTCTCTCGTGCCGCTCAAGCTCGCCCAATCCTGGGACAATGTCGGTCTTCTGGTCGGCGACGCCGACCAATCCGTCCGCACAATCCTGGTGACCATCGACATCACGGCCACCGTTCTCGCCGAGGCCGTCCGCCGCAAGGCCCAGTTGATCCTCAGCTATCATCCCATCATCTGGGACGCGCTCAAGACGGTTACATCCTCCGGACCCGGTTCGATCGTCCATGAACTGATCCGCCGGAATCTTTCCGTCATCTCCATTCATACCGCGTACGACACCGTGATCGGCGGCATCAATGACCAACTCGCAGATATTCTCAACCTGCAAAACATCAAACCCATCGGGGACTTCGTCGAGGCCCCCGACGGCCCCCTCTACAAATTGGTGACCTTTGTCCCGACTGAATCTGTCAATCGCGTCGCCGAGGCGATCTTCGCCGCCGGAGCCGGGGCCATCGGCCGGTATTCCCATTGCAGCTTTCAAACTCCCGGCTCAGGGACCTTTCTTCCCTTGTCCGGCTCGCGTCCGGCGATCGGACGCAAAGGAAAACTCGAAAAAGTTCCTGAAGTTCGTCTGGAATCCATCGTCCCCTCCGATCGAGTCCCCCGCGTTCTGGCCGCGCTGCGAAAATCTCACCCCTATGAAACCCCCGCCTTCGATCTGTTGCGCCATCACGATATGGAAAATCGCTGGGGTCTGGGCCGAATGGGTATTCTTCCCGTGCCGCTTTCGCTGGACCGAGTCCTCACCAAAGTCAAACGCGCCACCGGAGCTCGCGCCGTCGGCCGTGTGGGGCCTGCCAAACGACAGGTCCACACCGCTGCCGTCTGTGCCGGCTCCTGCGGAAAACTGCTCAACCAGGTCATCGCCGCCGGTTGCGATCTGTATCTGACCGGTGAACTGAAACATCACCAGGCGATTGCCGCCCAGGAAGCGGGTTTGACCTGCCTGTGTCTGTCACACACGGTCTCCGAACGATTCGCGCTCAAAAAACTTGCCAGATCATTGCAAAACCAGCTTCCGGATGCGACAATAGTCCTCAGTCGGGCCGACGCCGACCCGTTTACATGGAAACCGATATGACCGATGAAATCCATCAGGATGTGATTGACCCGCAGCTGTCGTCTTCCGCCGACGCTCTGCCCGAACCGACTCCGCCCCCATCGACGGATATGTCTCTGGAATCGCTCTCGACTTCCTCTGAAACCGAATCCGACGAATCCATTCCGGTTCAAACCCCGGACAGCCAACCGGCCTCCCAGGACCTTGCCGCTTCCGACGCAAACGATCCTGGACCGGCCTTTGTCGAAAAGGAAACTTCGCTGGAATCGGTCGTCGAGGCGATCCTCTTCGCCAGCGATGAACCGCTCTCGGCCGAACGGCTCGCCGGTATCGCCGAGATCAGCACCATCAAACCCGTCCGCGAATCGGTCGAGGCCCTCAATGCCCGGTATGAGCAGTCCGGTCGGGCCTTTCGCATCGAGCAGATCGCCGGCGGATACCAAATGATGACTCTGCCGCAATACAACCCCTGGCTCAAAAAGCTCCTCCGCAACCGGGCCGACAACAAATTTTCCCCCGCCGCTCTCGAAACCCTCGCGATCATTTCCTACAAGCAGCCGATCATCCGGGCGGATATCGAGGCCATTCGCGGCGTCGCCAGCGGCGAGATCCTGCGGAGTCTGATGTACAAGGGATTGGTCAAAATCGTCGGCCGCGCCGAAGTGATCGGCCGCCCGATGCTGTACGGTACCACGCGCAAGTTTCTCGAAGTCTTCGGCCTCAACTCGATCAAGGATCTGCCCAAGGCCGAGGAACTCAAAAACCCCCAGCCGTAATCCGGCCGAGGGTCTCGGACTCGTTGGATCACCGGCAATGGACGAGGAATGGCATGGACAACAAACAAGTACCGGTTTCCGTTTCGCAGCCGGTGAGCATATCCGACGATGTTTTTACCCATTTGATGTCGCGCCGATCGCAGGTGCTGTTGGCGGCCGCGCGGGATTTGCCCACAGCCCATCGACCCGATGACACTCTCACCCGCCCGATGACCGGCCTGTTGTTCATGCAGGCCGTCGAACTCGAGGAACTCCTGGACTCCTACGGCGCCCGCAACAACCGAAAGTGGCGCCGGTTCCGAACCCTGATCGCCACCCTCAAACAGTTCGCCGACATGGGTTACGAACTTCTGCATATCCGGCATGCCCTGCCCAGCTACCATCTCCTGCCGATCCCGCAGGATTTTTCCTCCGCTACGACCGACACCCTGCGATTCATCAGCGGTGTGCTGATCCGGGCCGGCGCGGGATTGCTGGAAGAAGCCCAGCAGTTGAACATGGACATACCCGCCTCCGAGCGCGATAGTTTCTACGCCGAAGTTCTTCCCCCCGGACGATTGCCTCACGATATCGAGACACGGAAAATCGACAATGTCTATGAAACGGTCACCCTCTTGGCCACCGAATTCCTCAACCTCGCCGACCAGAGCCGAATCCTGAGCCGTGCAACCAAGCCCCCTCAGGACCAGGTCATGACCTTCACCAGTTCCGTCAACGAGGAACTCCTCCGCCAGCTCACGCAGCGCTTCCACAACCTCCAGTCCCTCTACGACACCTTCGTTTCCGACACCGATGTCGAAATGCTCGACTCCGACCTGGCGATTCTTCGGGGCCATGTCACCGTCGCGATGCACCTGCTCGAAGCCGGGACTCTCATGGCCCATTACTTCGAGCGCCATGTCCGGCGTTCCTTCCAGCCCTGCCCCGAATCCCCGGCCGCGATCGTTAACCCCTACCGTCTGCTGACCGCGCTGATCGACTACGCCCTCGGATTTGCCATCGCCTATATCGAGCCGGCCCGCCGCCTCTGCCAAACCATGCTCAAACGATATGTCGAGCCCGGCCAGATTGAAGTGCCCATTCCCATCTATCGCGGATTCCATGTCCGGCCCTCGACTCTCATTTCATCCATCGTCCTGCACTATGGCACGGATATCGAGGTGCATCTCGGCAGTCAAGCTTGCAACGCCGCCATTCCCCTGGAGTTGTTCCGCCTCAACGAAAAAATCAACGCCGAAAAACGCCGGTATCTGACCTCCCAGATCCAGACCCGAAAGCTCGCCGCCGAAGATGTCGATCCTCTTCAAATCGCCGACGCCGTCCGTCGCGTGATCCTGAAGTTATCCGAAGAAGGACTCATCGTGGTGTATTCCCAGCCACTGGAGTTCACCGAACAGGTCGGCACCGAGGACGACATCCTCCTCAAATGCGTCGCCGCCGAGATCGCCCGCCTGCTTGCGGAAGGTAAAATCGACATCCTCACCGATGTCAAAGTCCGCTTTGTCGGCGACAAGCGCGTCCTTGAGGATATTCGCATTCTCGCCGAAAGCGGTTACGGAGAAGACCGCTTTGGCAACAATATCCCGCTGCCGCAAAAGCTCTCTTACCTGAGCCGGTAAGGCAGATGCTGTACCGAGGAACGCGATAAAATGGCGAATCGAAAACAAAACGAATTTGATTTTGGAGGTTCACAATGGAACGACAACTATTCCGTCCATGCTCAACCTGTCAACTCGGACTGGTCCTTATGTCGATCGTCCTGTTTTCCGGGATTGGTTCGGCCGCCGAAACCCCGCAGGAGCGCGAGGCGCGGATCGGCTGGTGGCGACAAGCCCGCTTTGGGATGTTCATTCACTGGGGCCCGGTCTCCCTCAAGGGCACCGAGATCAGTTGGTCCCGCGCCAACTCCAACCCCGCCTGTCCCAACCGCGGCGAGATTCCCGTCGAGGTATATGACAACCTTTATAAACAATTCAACCCGACACAATTTGATGCGGATCGTTGGGCTTCCATCGCAAAATCCGCAGGGATGAAGTATGTGGTCCTGACAGCCAAGCACTGCGACGGCTTTTGTCTTTGGCACACCCAAGTCTCCGATTACGACATGGCCAGCACCCCCTACGGCCGTGACATCTGTGCAGAGTTGACAAAAGCGGTGAAGAAGGAGGGGCTTCGGATCGGTTGGTACTATTCGCCGATGGATTGGTGGGATCCGGATTTTCGCACACCCAACAATGCCAAATATCTGGCCCGGATGCACCAGCATCTCCGCGAAATCCTAACCAACTTCGGCCCCATCGACCTGCTCTGGTTCGACTGGGACAATGGTAAACCTCTTTACGATCAAACCGCAACCTACGACCTGGTCAAATCGCTTGCGCCAAAGATTGTCATCAATAATCGCCTCGACATCGGCCCCGGTAGCAGTGACCGCGAGATCCTCAGCCCCAACGCCGACTACTATACTCCCGAACAGGCCATCGGACAATTCGACAACCAGCGGCCGTGGGAAACCTGTATGACCCTTGGCACGCAGTGGTCCTGGAAGCCCAATGACAAAATCAAATCCGTACGCGAAAGCGTCGAGATCCTCGTTCGCTGCGTCGGCGGCGACGGCAACCTGTTGTTCAATGTCGGCCCAATGCCCAACGGCGAAATCGAGCCGCGTCAAGTGGAAGTGCTGGAGGGGATGGGCCGATGGCTTAAAGTCAACGGCGAAAGCATCTACTCCACCCGCGGCGGCCCGTACAAGCCGGCTGCGTGGGGAGCTTCAACCTGTCGCGGTAACCGTGTCTTCCTGCATTTGTTGCCCGTTTCAGATAATACCCTGCAACTTCCGAACTTACCGTGCAAGGTCACGGCATCGCGACTGCTGGCCGGGGGCAAGGCCTCCCTCAAGCAGAATGCCGATTGTATCGA
>JAAYVQ010000412.1 GCA_012517095.1 Phycisphaerae bacterium
GCGGGGCGAGATTCTGTCGCCCCTTCGGAGCTTGGGGGCGAGGGGGATCGGGAAAAATGGAGATAAATATTTCATTTTTCTGTTGCGGCCGGGGGAAAGTGCCGATATCATGGACCGTTGTGGGGACTATCCTTTCATCTCTCAAGAGTATGCTTCCCTTAAAACCAAGTCGAGAGATACAGTTGAATGGCCTTTGATGGGCCAAGGAGTAACAGTGAGTACAGGTACAGTCAAGTGGTTTAACGAGAGCAAGGGATTCGGATTCATCACTCCCGATGGCGGCGGCCAGGATCTGTTCGTCCACCATTCGGAGATCAAGACGACGGGGTATGCGACCCTCAGCGAGAACCAGAAGGTTCAGTTTGAGGTTGGTCAGGGCAAGAAAGGCCCCTGCGCGACGAATGTAACCACCGCCTAAGCAGCGATCGCACGAATCGAAAGGCCCTGCCGAGTCCGGCGGGGCCTTTTTTTTGGCGACAGAGGAAGGGGAACGGCCCAGCGGCACTGGAAACCGACATCCGACAAATTCGAATCCCGGAAAATTTCTGCGGTCAGGGATGCTCGGTTACCGGCCGTTTCAACAGGGCGGCCTTGGCCTTTTCTTCCTGAAGGATCCGCTCCAGATGAATGTGACAGTAGCCCTGGTGGTTGTAGATGCTCAAGATACACTTGCATCGAGGATACAGGCATTTTCTGCCTTCCGCCGAGGTTTTCAGTATTTTCGACATCGTAACTCCCTTGGGCCGTTACCCAAAGCCCGGATTGGTCTCCTCCAATACCCGGATACGGATTCATTGTATGGGACATGGAACGATAAAGCAAGGAAAATATCGAGTTGGCGGATTTATTTCGTCAGCTTTTTGACGCGGGAAAGATCGAGTTGGCCAAATTGAATTGGAATTTCCGGATTCCGGCTCCGATCAGGAGGTGGTGACGACGGGCATGATGCAAGCGATCATGACGGCCGAATCGACGGCCTGGATCGCGTCGCGTGTGGCCTTGCCGGCGATTTCGCCGCCGACGAGCCGTTCGATGCGGGCCTTGCGCGGCTTGACGGCCTTTCTGCCGAACAGGGCCGACAGGAGATCGGCACTTTTGGCCAGAGACAACAGAACGATCGTGCGAGGATCGATGGATTCGGCGTCGGTGAAGATGGCCTGATGCAGGCGGTCGAGGATTCGTCGTTCGGGTTCGGCGCGGATCTGCGGATAGACTCTCTGGGTAAACAGGAGCAAGATTGACTTTTCCTCGACCTTGAGGATGCCGCGTTGACACAGGGGCAGGGCGATACGGTGTTTGAGATCTTTCGTGTTGGCGATGCGGTACACCCAGTCCTGGAGGGATTTGGGCCGCTTGGCGGCGGCGATCTTCGCAAGCCATTCGTCGATCAGCGGATCGCCCAGCGGACCGGAATTGACCACGGACACGCGCTTCTTCTTGGACGGGTCCACCGCGATTCGCTGCCCGAGCAGCAGTTCGGCCAGGATCGCCCCGCCGACGGCATAATTGTATCGGGCGCAGGAGGCGATGGTTCCTTCCTCGTCTTTGAGAGCCAGTAACAGAATCTCTTCATGCAGAAACAGGTTGTTGTCCGGTCTCATGGCTTTCTCCTGGTTAAAGGGATCCAATCGTTCCTACCGCTTCCATCATCCAAGACGACCGAACAGGCGTTCTGTTACAGGAATTTACCCCGACAAGGCACGGTTGTCCGCGGAATCAACCTCGGGACCTTCAGCCCTGAGCCGGAAAAACCGTTATGGATTCAGCCATTGGGCCGCGAGGACCGCGAAGTCGGCCAGGTTGACCTGTTGGTCGCCGGATTCCGGATAGACATCCGCGGACAGATCCCCGGACTGGAGCCACTGGCCGGAAAGGATGATCAGGTCGTCCAGATCGACCTTGCCTGAATTGTTCAGGTCCCCGGGCACGGCGGAGGAAACCTTCCAGACGATCGAATCAAAGGCGGCTGTGCCATTGTAGTAACTTGCGCTGCCGCCGCAGAGAATCCGGATCAGATTGCGACGATCGGTCTGGGGATACAGCTTCACGATTGAGGCGCCGGGGCCATCGACTTTCAGCGTCAGC
Source organism: Phycisphaerae bacterium (assembly GCA_012517095.1). Taxonomy (GTDB): domain Bacteria; phylum Planctomycetota; class Phycisphaerae; order Sedimentisphaerales; family Anaerohalosphaeraceae; genus FEN-1350. The sequence continues at coordinate 2,086 of JAAYVQ010000412.1, forward strand.
GTGTCGGCGGTCCAATCCCAGGTGTAACTGATATTGTAGGTTCCGCCCTCGGTAAAGAAGCCGATGACATATCCATCCCGGTCCTTGATTTCGCGATACTGGGCATTCTGCCAGAACTCCACATACGCTTCCCATCGCCAGCCATTGTGCACGCGGAACGAGCCGAAGACGCCGAAGTTGACATCGGGATTGCCATAGGGAACGCGAATCTGGCCGGAGATGGTGACTTTCCCCGTGGGAGTCAGATTGATGGGATAATAGCTGCCGGAACTGCTTGACCCCGAGACGCGGAGCGACTGCGTTCCGGCGATGGGCGATTGGTCACTGATGACGGCCGTGGTGTTGGATTGGATGACCCACGGGGCGATCGGCGGATTGCCATTCGTATAATCCGGGGGTTCGAAACCGATCGTGATGGCGCTCGCCCCCCCTGCCACCGCCAAAACCAGGATGAATAGACAAGGCATTCCTCGTTGTTGCCGTACGCTGAACATTTCATCACCTCCGATTCCAAGAATCCATGGACTATATTTTGAGCCCACACAAAGGGTTCTCACGATCAAGACAAGAATGTATCAAAATCGGGAGGAACAGTCAAGTCTTTCGGGTCAGAATATCCTTCGATTGCGGATTGCCTATCCCGCCCAAATGGAGTCGGTTGTGGCGAGCATGACGCATTGCCGCGGAGGGCCGTACGAATGTTTGCCGTTGTGGGCGGAGTTGACGGCCGTGTAGAACAGGTGCCAGCGGCCGTCGCGGAGGACAAGCCGGCTGTTGCCGTAAATGCCGTAACAATCCGGCGCGGGGGGATTGCCGCGGGCGAGCCACCCGCTTCGTCGGGGGCGCTGCCAGTTGATGCCATCGGTCGAATAACACCATTCCAGGTCCATTGTCTGGGCTTTGCAGCGGTAATGGCCGAGCATGCCGACGCGGCCGCGGGGTGTGGGCGTAACGGCCAGATAATAGAACTGCTGGTCGGACGGGTCGGCGGAATCGGGGGCGATAACGCGGCGGCGATCGTCAAAGTGGAGGCCGTCGGCGGAAGCGTAGCGGTCAATCACGCGGATCAGGCCGGGCGCGTTGTCCTCGGCGACATAGGCCGGATCATCCTTGCCAACAGGCACCAGCGCCACCGAATACATCTCGAATGAGCCGTCGGGCAACTGGTAAAGATTGGTCGCGTCATTGGAGATCTGACGAGAAATCGCGGGCGGCTCGTCGGCCGGTCGCCCGGCGTCGGGCTGCTTGTGGATCAGAAGACCATCGGGCGATGGGACGCCGAATGCGGCGCGATCGCTGGGGTGATAGAGGACCGCTCGCTGCGGGTCCAGGACCCGGTAACGGCGGCCGTCATCGCTTTCGGCGGCCAGATACCGGACGATCTTCGGGCCGTGAACCCAGAAGTAGAGACGATGTCGGCCGGAGGGCAACAAGACATGTACGGGCTGAACGGGTTTCCATTCGACCGGAAGATTCCCTATCGACAGCGGCGCGTCGGCCGGCTCGCCGGGGGTACAGACGGCGGGAAATTTTTTCATCGGCTCGCCGGGCACGCCTTCAGCGATGGCGATGTTGAAATCCTCGCGTTTCTCACAGACCGAATACCAGAGACGCCAGCCGCCCCGCTCGAGCGGTTCGGCACAGCAGGTGAAATTCTGGACCGATCCGCCTTCCCAGGATTCGGTCGCCTCCAGGACCACGCCATGCTTTTGCCACCGGGTTGGATCGCAGGGCGTCGGATCAGCCAGCCCGGAAGCGGCATCGCGCGTGTCGGCCTGACAACCGGCGGTAGCGGCCGTGGCGACGCACGCGGACAGACGCAGAAAATCCCGACGACTGAATCTCTTTCCCTGATCCATCCCTTGTGTCCGAACTTGTCTATCCATGATCGCTCCAAAGATTGAGGCAGATTGGAACCTTACCGGCGAGATGTACCCGATTCGGCAACGCCCGTCAATCCCCATTTTTTGTGAGCCGCACAGGATACAATCACTGTGGGTTTTGTCTGATTTTTTACTTGCTATTTCGTTAAAATATGGTATAATGTTGTCGATACTTTTTATTGGAGGATGGATTATGAAAGCACAATTCGTTTTGATCCTTGTTACGGCTTCCTTGTTTTGCTCATCGGCCTTTTCCGAGTTTGTACCCGTACGGATTACCGACAATCCGAATATCCAGATCGAGCCGGCGATCGACGGCACGCGGATCGTCTGGCAGGATAACCGCCATCCGAGCACTACGATTCCGCCCAAATATCAATGGGATATATATTTCAGAGATTACCCCGGCGAAACGGAACAGCGGAAAACAAGCTGGCCTTCAAATCAGATCAATCCGGCCATCAGCGGGGACTGGATCGTTTGGGAGGACGACACCGACACTCGCAATCGCGAGATTTATGCTCTCAACTTGACGGGGGGCGTGGCCGCCAACATTTCCTCCGCATCGGGGCATCAGATCAAACCAAGCATCTCCAACGGACGGGTGGTATGGGAAGACTACCGCAACCAGACGACCACCGGCGCGGATATTTATCTGTATGACCTTGTCGCCAAAACAACCACTCCACTTTGCACGGCCTCCGGCGATCAAACGATGCCTTCGATCAGCGGGCATCGCGTCGTCTGGTTAGACGGCCGGGGCGATTCTCCGCAGATTTACCTTTACAACTTGAATCTCGCCCAGGAACGCGCGATCACCACCGCCTTTTCGGCCAAAGGCGCTCCGGTGATCCGGGGAAACAAGATCGTCTGGTACGATTTTCGCAGTGGGAACTTCGATATTTTCTTGTACGATTTGTCCACGGAAACCGAGACACGAATCACCAGCAACTCGGCCCATCAGATGTATCCGGCCGTGTCGGATGTCGGCATCGTCTGGACCGATTACCGCCACGACGCCAACGGAGATTTGTATTTCTATGAATTCGCCACGCAACGCGAGATTCCGCTGATCGTCGATGAATACAACCAGATTCTCCCCGACATCAGCGGCAACCGGATCGTGTGGATGGACTTTCGTAACGACCTGGGCGATATTTACCTGCTCGAATACAGCCCGCCCGGCGGTGCGGATCTGTCGATTCTCCAAACGGCCTGGCCGGCGGAAGTGAAGGTCGGCGATCGGATCGTCTATACGCTCCAGGTAACCAACTACGGTCCGCTGGAGGCGACAAATGTGTCCATTATGGATAACCTTTCGCCGAAGGTGCGGCTGGTCTCGGCGACCTCGAACAAGGGGACCTGTTTTGAATTCGCCGGCGACATCGTCGGCGGGGTGGCGTCGTTGGCGGCAAACGAGGGGTTGAAGTGGACGATTGTCGTCGAGGCGATCGAGAGCGGTATGATCGTCAATACCGCGACCGTCGAGGCCAACGAAGAAGATCCGATCGCGATCAACAATTCAGCCGCCACGGCCACGCGCGTGTCGCAGTACGAACAACGATCTCTTGGCGAGGGCTGGTACCCGCAGATCCGGGCCGACGCTTCCGGTTTCGCACATGCCAGTTTCACACGCCGGGGCGAACGCCGGGTGGAACGCTTTGGAAACGATCCGATGATTGCCTCGGTAATCTGCCACCATCCGGACGATATTGTATATGCTACCAACCGATCGGGCCGCTGGATATCTGAAATCATTTATGACGGAATCGGGTATAGCGATCCGGGGAATGTGGTAAATCCCCGTTCCTACCGTAAGGAAGCGGTGAATTCGGCCCTGGCGCTGGATGTCAACGGCCATGCGCATATCGCCTATCAGGTCAAAAAAGAAGTCAGAACGGTTTTCGGTGAAACCTGGGACCAGTTCCTCCAGCTCTGGTACACAAATAACGGTTCCGGAACCTGGAGTAAACCGGTGATGATTGCCGAAGTGCAGACCTATATCGACGGCGTCCAGCAATATGGGTTTGGAACCGGATCTCCGCTCGGGATGTGGGCGATCGATCTGGACATCGATCCAGCGGGTCATGCGCATGCGATGTATGTCAATACCCGCGGGATGGCCGGCATGGGGGATATCGTGTATCTGACCAACGCCGACGGCGAATGGACCGCGACGACGGTCGGACGGGCCTATGATTACGCGTCTTTGGCGGTGGATCACGACGGCCACGCACACATTTGCCACTATGGATGGGGAACGACCCCGGGCGGCGAATATTACGAAGGGCTGCTGTATCTGACCAATGCTTCCGACGGGACCTGGGGAACGGTTCAAGAAGTTGATCCCGACTGGACGGGCGGACAGTTGGAAGGAATGGTCTGCGAGATCGCAATCGACTCTCTCAATCGACCACAGATCAGTCTTGTCGATGGGGCCGGCCAGCCGCAGCAGGATTATCGACATGCAGTCAAAATTGACGGCATCTGGCAGCTTGCGTTGGTAGCCCCCGGCTCGTTCCAGAGCGGTCATAACCAGATCGCGATCGGACCGGACAACGCCGCGCATATTCTGTATCCGGATCCGGATACGCGGGACCTGATGTATGCCAACAATGTCGGAGGAACATGGACACGAGAGACTGTAGTGCCGCAAGGGTATTCGACTTACTTCATGCTGTTCGATCTGGCGACCGATCCGACCGGCGGCGTCCATTTCATTTATCACGACAGACGATCCGACGATCTGACGGTGACCGGGCGGATGGGGACAGACGGGGACTCCGACGGCGTCGGTGACGCCTTCGAACAGGGCCCCAACGGCGACGATCCCGCTTATGATGGCAACGAGGACGGGATTCCGGATGCACAACAGGACAATGTCGCGTCGATGACAACCTTCGCCGGTCAGGGTTATGTTACCCTGGCGTGTCCGGAGGGCGTGTCGCTCAGCAATGTTCAGCCGCAGAACAATCCTTCACCGGAAGACGCTCCGACGGATCAGAATTTTGTGTATGATTTTCTCGGCTTTATGCTGCTGGATCTTCCCGTCGGGGGATCGACGACGGTCACACTAATCCTGCCGGCGGACGCAGCGCCGACAAGTTACTACAAATACGGCCCGACGCCGACTCAACCCTGGCCTCACTGGTACGAATTTATGTTCGACGGCCAGACCGGCGCCGAGATCAACGGCAATATCATCACGCTGCATTTTGTGGACGGCGAACGCGGCGACAACGACCTTTCGGCCAACGGCGTAATCGTCGATCCCGGCGCAGCGGCGACGGCGATTGCGGAATGCGTCGTCGATTTGAACGATCTGGTACAGCTCACCGACGAATGGATGCTGAACTGGCCCGCAGAATGGATGACGGCCGACCTGGATACTGACGGCCGAGTCGGTATCGGCGATCTGGCGATCCTGGCGGAATACTGGATGCAGCCCTGCCCTGCTGATTGGCCGTGGAAAGAATGATCCCAACGGTATCGTGATTCCATTCATTGGGTAAGGGACCGGTTGATCACAAAGGTCTTTTGTTTATTTGGGGTGCTTCGAATTGTGATGGGGAAAGGATGGAGCGATGAAACACAAACACATTTGGATTGGGGTGGGAATCGTTACGATTCTGCACGCGACGGGATGGGGGATCGGTGAAACATTGAATTATCCGATTCAGCGATTGGAGAGCGCCGGGCCGGTCGCGAGCGTTACACAAGAGGGGCGAAAGATTCTGTCCCTTGGAGTGGGTTCGCAGGGAGGGCAGCCAGGCGCTCCGATGCTTCCGGCGACAACCTATCGGTTGCTGATCCCCGCCGATGCGCGGGATATTTCGGCCGCGTTGGCCGATGCAGTATGGGAAACGCTCGATGGACAATGGGAAATCGATGCGGTCCCGCCGGCGGCCACAAACGAAGAAGCGCGGACGGTTTTGGATTGGGGAACGGCCGATACCGCGAGGATTCACCAGGGCCGGGATCTTGCCATCTATGAATCGGACCTCGATTATCCCGCCGAGCCGCTGCAACTGGTGTCGGTCGGCGAATTGTCGGGATACAAGATCGCTGAAGTCAAAATTGTCTGGGCGGCATACAATCCCGTTCGGAAGTCCGTTCGCTTACTTCGTTCGGGCACAATTCAGATTCACTTTGCGCGGGGGGATAACTTGGCGATTCCGCCGCCATCGCAAGCAAGAGTCGATGTGGTTGATACTCTGGCGGATCTGATCGACAATTCACAGGATATCGAGATTTTTGATCCAACTGTTGTACCGCCGGCGCCGGCCGATTCGATTCCGCCGCCTCCGGCGACCTACAACTATGTAATCATCACCACCGAATACATCCTGCAGAACAGCAAGCAGCTTCCGTGTTTTATCGCGCTCAAGCAGATGCAGGGATTCTCGGTGAAGGTGGTGACAGAGGCGACGACAAGCGACGAAACGCATTATGCCGGCGGCGCCAGCGCGGAAGAACGGGCCGACAACATCCGGCAGTGGCTCAGGAGCCGGTACCTGTCGCAGGGATTTCAGTATGTCTTGCTGGTGGGCAATCCTCACCCCCTGACCCTATCGGCACGGTCGGTTCCGATGCGGTGGTGCAAGCCGAGAAACACTTTTAGTTATTCTTCGGCGCCCAGCGATATGTATTTTGCCGAGCTGAGCAACACCTGGGACAAGGACGGCGACGGTTTGGTCGGGGAATTCAGCGGCGATTACGGCAGCGGCGGCGCCGACAAGACTTGCGAGTTGAAGGTTGGACGGATTCCGGTCTTCGGTACAATCGACGAATTGGACCGGATTTTGTCGGGGACCATGGATTACATTGTGGCTTCGACCGATCAATCCTGGCGGCGTAAGCTTCTGGTGGCCGCGGCGGTGTCCAATTTTTCGCCGCAGGACAACAACGGCGACGGAGACGCTTCGGACTCTGACGATATCGGCAGCGGGTACAGAACTTTCGGCGACGGCTGGGGAGAGGCGTTGAAGAGCAAGGCCCAGGACCTGAGCTATTATGCCTATACTCTCTATGAAAAGTCCGGTTGCAAAACCGACGGTTCCGCCTTCACCACCAAAACCTGCAACGCACCGTTGACGATGGAAAATCTAATCGACGAGTGGGAACATGGGTATGGATTTGTTTCCTGGTGGGGTCACGGAAACAGCGGCGGGGCGTATCGGATGATCTGGCAACGGGACAATTATAATATCGGAACCTGCAACGAACCCACCGAGGCCGAGTGGACGGCTTTTTTCAATCAGGGATGTTGCGTCGAATTGAATGAATCTCGACGGGCGTTCGTGGCGGAAGTGTCGTGTTTGAACGGCCAGCCCGCCGGGCCGAATCTGGCCTCTTCATTGCTGATCTACGGCTCGGTCGGGGCATTTGCGGGGACCTCGGTAACCTGGTACAAGGTCGGCGGATGGGGAACCGACCAGGGTGAGGATTACGCCGATAACGCGTCGTTCGGATATTACCTATTTCGGCGGATGGCCGAATTTGGCGACACGGCCGGAGCGGCGCTAAACTGGTGCCGGAGCCACTTCGGTACGGGATGGTCGAGCGGCGCGTCGTGGATGAACATGCTGTCCTTCACACTGCATGGCGATCCGTCACTTTCGCTCACAACGAATTATCCGAACCTGGCTCCCCTGCCGCCGATCGATCTGCAGGCGCGGCATGTCAGCGGCCAGATTCATCTGACCTGGGGCGACAACAGCCGCAACGAGACGGGATTCAGGATCCAGTACAAATCCGATCCACAGATCTGGCCGTATTCCTGGTACGACCTGGCGACGGTTCCGGAGAACACGACCTCATTCCAATATACATGCCTGGTCGGAACGAAGTATTATTTCCGCCTGTGCGCCTACAACGCCAATGGCGAATCGGCCTATACCGACACGGTCGAGATCACACCGATGATGGAGTTGAAGACCATCGGAATCACCAGCCCCAACGGAGGCGAGACTTTGGTGTCGGGACAAATTCACACGATTCGCTGGACGAACTACAACAACCCCGCGGCGCAGGTAACGATCCACTTGTCCACTGACGGCGGCAGTTCATGGCGACAACCTCCGATCGTTACAAACCTTTCCAACGCCGGAACCAATAAGTCATTTGATTGGGTGGTTCCCAATATTCATTCGTCGCGATGCGTTTTGCGCGTCGCCGACGCCTCGGACGGATGGCCTTATGATTTGAGCGATGCTTTCTTCACGATCACGCCGATGCCGGACCTGGTAATCGAATCGATCGCTCTGGATCCGCCGCAGCCGATGCTGGGTCAGCCGTGTACGGTGAAAGTCACGGTCCGCAATCAGGGCATGGCCGACAGCGGATCGTTCTGGATCGACTGGTATGCCAATCGTACGACGCCGCCGCAGCCGGGCGATCCGCCGAATGTGTCCGAGATCCGCTCTCTGGCCGCAGGGAAACGATATACCACGGGCAAGAGTTTTACATTTGGATATTCCGGTCCGCTTCGGATGTATGCGATCGTGGATCAGGACAAGATCGTCTCGGAGTCGGATGAGACGAATAATCTTCTGGGTCCGGTGGCGGGAGTGGCGATCGACTTTGAGGTCCTCTTCGATGAGGCCAATGCTCTCGGCTGGTTCGGCGGGGATGATCGTGAGGAGTTCAAGCCGCGGAATGTGGGGGCCGGCCAGCAGATTCAACTGGGACGGACTTCGCATGTCACCCAGGCGGCTTTCCGGTTCAAGGGTAAGTTCGACTATCATCAGGATCCGACCGGGTACGGCCATGAAGTAACGCTGGCGCTGGATCTTCGCGACGGCGAAGGCGACAGCATCCAACGGGTACTCAAGACCATTGATCCGGAATTCCGCGGCGGGTGGATCGACTTTGACCTCGATCGGGAATTGTGGCCAAGCGTGTCCTATACCTTCACTTGTTCCTTGCAGGATGGGGGAATCAACGAGCTGTATAACGGGATCACTGGGTATGTTACCGACCGTTATCCCCATTCCCAAGGGTATTCGGCCGTCGGGCATGCCTCCAACGCGGATCTGGACAACTGGTCGAACTGGCAGGAGCATCCGTGGGAGTACAACTTCCGATTGCGAGGATATCGAACGGATCGTCTGTGCGTGGACCGCAACGGCGACCATGCCGTCGCCCTGTCGGATCTTCGCTGGTTTGCGGAGAACTGGCTCCAGTCGCCCTGTTCGGGAATCGAAACCTGCGGGGGCTGCGATTGCGACGGCAGCGGAGGAGTGGATCTGGAGGATTACGCACTGCTGGCCTTCGATTACGGGCGAAGCGTGTTCCCGTGGTCGTACTGGCAGCGATTTACGATCGGCAATCGGGAAGCGATGATGTCCAACGCGATGATTCGCGGATCCGACGGAAGCGAATTCTGGCCCGGGACGACCTTCATCTACAAGACCAATGCAGGACGGTTCGGCCAGATCCGCGTCCAGGCGTATGATCCGGCGACGCAACAATTAACGATGGAATGGATCACCTATCAAGACAATGGGGTTCCCTACTCGTCCGGACAGGGCCTGATCGTCGGCGCTTCGTACACCTGCGATCTGGACGCCGGGGCAGTCCCCGGCGAGACAGCCGCCGACTGGCACTGGAACCTGACCACTTCGACGACCCGGTATCTTCGACCCCTAAACGGCGCCAAGTTCCTGATGGTCCTCCGGCCGACAACACCGTATTGATTTCGATTCGGGATTTGGGAACGAGCATTCCCGCAAAAATCCTCCCGAACGAATATTCCGCCTCGGGGCGGAGTCAGAAAGAGTATTCATTTGGCTTTCAGGATTCGTTTGAGAAAACCGAACGATTGCGGTATGCTGATTCCATCGACACCTGCGGGTCTTTTCGGACCTGGGAAGTCGAAATGACCATTCGAGGGAAAGGATTAACCATGCGAATGATGAACATGCTGCTTACGGTGGGATTGTGTGCGGTTCTGAGTATTGGTTGCGCCAAGAAACCGGCGGATCAGAAGACGGGGACGGATGGACAGAAGGCCGATGTGCCCGCTCGGGCAGAGGGAACGGCCAAGATCGGCGACCCGGCGGGGAGTCTGGAGGGGCTGGAGTTTGTCAAGGGCGGGCCGGTCACAATCGAGAAGGGGAAGATTTATGTCGTCGAATTCTGGGCGACCTGGTGTCCGCCATGCCTGCGCAGCATTCCGCATCTGACCGAAGTGGCAGCGAAGGTCAAGGACAAGGGCGTGCAGATCGTGGGGATCTCCAACGAAAAGCCGGAAATCGTCAAGCCGTTCGTCGAAAAGCAGGGGGACAAGATGAACTATGCCGTGGCGATCGACCCGGACAGCAAAGTCGGGACGGCCTATATGAACGCGTACGGCCAGGGTGGAATCCCGACGGCGTTTATCGTGGACAAAGCCGGCAAGGTAGTCTGGTTCGGTCATCCGATGGCGGACATGGAGGAGGTATTGGGCCAGGTGATCGCGGGAACTTTCGATGCGGACGCTTACGCCAAGAAGAAGGCCGAAGAGCAGGCCGCGTATGAGGCGAATGTCAAGGCATTCAAAGATTATTTCGCGGCGGTCGAAGCCGGGACGGCAGATGCGGCCAAAGCAGTGGCCGACCTGTTGGTCGAAAAGGCCCCGGCCGGAATGCTCAACGAGATGGCTTGGAATATCCTGACGAAAGTGGCCGAAGGCAAGCGCGACAAGGCCGTTGCCCTGCGGGCGGCGGAGAAGGCCCATGGGCTGACAGAAGGAAAAGACCCGGCGATCCTGGATACCTATGCGCTGGCGCTGTTCGTCAACGGCAAGACGGCGGAGGCGATCGCCGCAGAAGAAAAGGCGATCGGCCTAGTCAAGGATAACGCCGAGTATGTCGCGGAATTCACCAAGCGGCTGGACGAGTTCAAGTCGGCGGGGAACTGAAGGCATTTCGAGTTCTGCTGTTCCAACATCTGTATGCCGTTGGTTAAAACCGGAAGATGATCCGGGCCAGGATTAATGCGACCACGGCGATCATTTCGATCAGATTCGGTTCGCCGTCATCAGAATCGCCGGCGCTTTTGAGGATGGATCGGCCCACGGCATCAAGGTCCGGATCGTACTGCATGTGGCGGGCGATCTTCATGAGTTCGCCGGGATCGAGCCACAGGCCGTGGCAGTTCGGGCAGCGGTCGAGCATGATGTTGGAATCGTAGGCGAAGTTGAACTCCTGCATGTCGCGGCCGCAACCGGGGCAGACGGCCGACGCACCGGGGTGCGGGTAGGCAACATCGGTACGGTGGAACAGGAGTTCCTTTTCGCTATCGTCGGGAGGCAGTTGCCAGGCGAGCTTTTCCCCCAAAGTTGGGAGAAGGTCCTTGTCGATCCACAGGCCGCCGCAGCCAAGGCAACCGCGGACAGTGTAATCCTCAACGGTCTTTTCGGCCAGAGCCGCATAACATTTCGGACAACGCATGATTCAGTGTCCTGACTTGGTTCATTATGACGCGATTCTACCAGAACTTTTCACTTCTTCCCGGCATCTTCGGGCCGGATGGGGCGGAGGAGAATGCCCTGGTAAAAAAACTCCAATTCCCGTTTGGAGGGATCGCGATCCAAAACATTTCCATAGATATTTCCGTTGTTGTCGATTCCGAGCAGGCGCCAGGTTTTCCCGGAAAGGGGTTTGGGATCGAAAAGCACCGGTTTTTTCCCCGGCTCGAGAATCAAGTTCCGGACCTGGTATTGTCTCTCCATGATATCGAACCAGGGCGAGGATATGGGCGTTCCGACCACGGCGAATCGATTTGAGGATGGGATTGCGACGACCCGTTGCAAGTACCAATTCCACGAAAAAGCGGGGCCTTTTCCTTTCTGAGGATGATACCAGATCACCTCCGCATTTCGGCTATCGAAGGCCTGGACCAGAATCCAATCCTCATCGCTGATCGCCAGAGCCGAGGAATTCGTCATTGAAGTTGCCAGGGCGTGGATATCCACCAGACCCTCCTGTCGTGATCCATAGAACGCATGGAAATTCCCGGAAGGGGACGCGCACTTCCCGACGAAGATCTGGTGTTCATTGATATCCTCAATCTGGATAAATCCGGCCGGTGTCCCGATATCGATGAAACCCGCTGAAGGTTCGTAGAGAAAAATCCGTGATGATCGGGGCGATTTGGTGAACCAGGAACCGGCCATCCATCCGTTATTGTTGATCGCTTCGCCGTGCGACAGAGAACATTTCAGGGGTGATTCAAAGGGGATTTTCCGAAAACCCCATTGAAGGTCCCAGCAAAAGGCGGCATCGACCCGATTCGGATCACAAACCGATACGGTGATTCTTGCGCCATCGACTCGATTCGGATCACAAAATGTTCCGACAATCGTTCCGGAATCGTTCATAGCCCGCGGTTCCACAAAACAATCCTTCGGCAATCGGATCGGATGGATTTGTCCCCGACTGTCGATACGGTATGCTTCCCACGAATCGGGATGATGCTGCCCATATTTTACACGGTCCATTCTCCGTAACATCCAGGTGCGGATCTCACGAAAGGCGATCATCTCTCCGGCGTTATTGAAGGCCTTCAGGCACAAAGGGATTCCGTTGGGATCCTCTAACCGCGTGAGGGAATAATGAGTCGGATCAACAAGATACCGCTTGGGGCGGAGAAAGAACGCGGCGGCGAGGGCGGCCGCGGCCAATAGGACGATCAGGATTTTGAATTGCCGAGAACCCATGTTGCCTCCAACGGACCGATTGACGACCCGGATCGAATTGTATTCCTGAAAGACAAGACGGGCAAGGGAAAACCGTGTGACACAAAAAAAGGGGTTTCACGGGCAGGTTTACCTCTCTATCAGACCCGATAGAGCGAGCCCGTCAACCCAAAAACGGAAAAATCGGGAAAAAGGGCTTGCAATGGGCCCGAAACCGGGTATAGTATCGGGGTTTGTCGCGGGTGTAGCTCAGTGGTAGAGCGTCACGTTGCCAACGTGAATGTCGTGGGTTCAAGTCCCATCACCCGCTGTTCGTGGTGCGGCAAGGCCGGCAATGGGTTGGCCTTCCGCAGGTCCGAAATCTTATAGCTCGGGCAAGATACCGGCCGACGACGGTCAGGCGTAGGTTGCCCGGGTGCAGGTACCCCGATGGATCAGGGTAGAACGACAACGACGAGGTTCGGGAAAATGGTTTCCCCGGGCCTTTTTTGTTTTGACCTTTTGTGAAGACAGGAGCTGATCATGGCTGAGTCCCAGGACCCCCAGGAAAAAACCGAATCGCAAGAACAACTGGCCCCGAACCAGGTGACGATCGAGGAGGTCGGTCCATGCAAGAAGAAACTCTCGATCGAGGTGCCTCAGGAGACGATCCAGAAGATGCTCGATGAGCAGTTCAGGGACTTGCGGAAAGACGCGGTCCTGCCGGGCTTCCGTCGCGGCCGGGCGCCGATGCGGCTGGTAGAGAAGCGGTACGGGTCGGACATTCGCAACCAGGTCAAGCTCAAGATTTTGGCCGACGCCAGTCAGAAGGCCGTCGATGACAACAAGATCGACATGCTGGGCGATCCGGATATCGACTATGAAAAAATCGAGCTGCCGGACAGCGGGCCGATGACCTTTTCGTTCGAGGTAGAGGTCCGGCCGCAGTTCGAGTTGCCGGAACTGGAAGGCATCGCGATCGAGAAGCCCAAGATCGAGATTACTGATGCCAAGATCGACGAGGAGATCCTGGACTTCCGCAAGCACGCCGGATTGTGGGTGCCCAAGGACGGTGGCGTCGAGTCGGGAGACCAGGCGGTGGTCGATGTGGTGATGAAGATCGAAGGCGTCGAGGACGAGAAGCGCGACAACATCGAAGTCTTCGCGCGGCCACGCGGATTCGTCGGTTCGATTCCGGTCGAGAAGCTCGACGAGTTGCTGGCCGGCGCCAAGGCCGGCGACAAACGCCAGACGACCGTCGATGTGCCCGAGACCTTCTTTATGGAGCAGTACCGCGGCAAGAAGGTGGCAATGGACATTGCCATCAAGGAAGTCAAGCGAATCGAGCCGGCGGAAATGAACGAGGAATTCTTCAGTCGCCACGGCGTCAAGGATATCGATGAGTTACGGGGTTCGCTCAAGCAGTATCACAGTTCGCAGGCCGAACAGGAGGCCCGCCGCGTGATGGGCGAGCAGATTCACGATTATTTGTTGGAACACACCAAGCTGGAACTCCCGGCGGATATCGTCGCGGCACAATCGACGGGAATTCTGCAGCGGCGGTATGCCAGCATGCTGATGCAGGGCACGCCCAAAGAGCAGATCGACCAGCAGATGGAAGACCTGCGGGCCAGCAGCGAAGAGCAGGCGGTCGAGCAGCTCAAGGTTCTGTTCATCATGGACAAGATCGCCGAAAAGCTCAAGATCGAAGTGACCGACGAAGAGGTCAACGGGCAGATCGCGCAGATCGCCGTGTCGCGCGGACGCCGGCCGGAAAAGATGCGGGAAGAGCTGGCCAAGGATGGCTCGCTGACGCAGTTTATGCTGCAGCTCCGCGAGCAGAAGTGCATCGAGAAGCTGCTGGAAACGGCCAAGATCGAAGAGGTCGAGCCCAGCAAGGTTCGCAAGATCCGCCGCAAGCCCGCCGCGAAAGCGACCAAGCCGGCCGCTAAGGCCAAGGAAAAAGAGAAGGTCGAAGAGGCCGACGACAAGGAAGAAAAGAAGGCCAGCCGGGAAGAGACAGCCACCAAACGAAGCCGTAAAAGCGACGACAAAAAGGCGGATAAAAAAGGAAAGTAATCGACCTCGATATCCGATAGGGTTACTGGTCGGGCGGGTCGGATTGTAACTGTCGGCGGATGCAAGACTTCCGTCGGGCAGGCCCGATAACAACCGGCCGAACGATAGTATGATGGAAGGATTCCGGATGATTATTCAACCCAGGATCGCAATGCCGCAGCCGATTGAGCCGCATAACCAGATGCCGCCGTACCAGCGGACGCGGGAAATGACGCTGGACGACATGCTGCTGGAAAACCGGATCATCTTCATGATCGGTGAGATTTCATATCGACTCTCGACGGAAGTGATCATGAAGATGCTGTATCTGGACAACCTCAAGCGCGGCACGGAGATCAGTTTGTATCTCAATTCGCCGGGCGGCAGCGTGGATGATACGATGGCGATCTACGACACGATGCAGTTCATCAGCTCGCCGGTGGCGACCTATTGCATCGGACGAGCGCAGTCGGGGGCGGCCATTATTCTGGCTGCCGGCACCAAAGGCAAACGGTTCGCCCTGCCGCACGCCAAGATCATGCTGCATCAGCCGTGGGGCGGTGTAACGGGCCAGGCGGCGGATATCAAGATCCAGGCCGAAGAGATTCTCAAGGCCAAGAAGATCATCAACGAACTACTGGCCAAGCACACCGGCCAGACGATGGAGAAGATTGAGAAGGAAACCGACCGCGACAAGTACATGACCGCCGAGGAGGCCCGGGAGTATGGCCTGATCGACGAGGTCCTGCACGAGACCGACGCGGACAAGGACAAGAAATCCAAAGACAAGGACAAACCGAAATAAGGCCCTATTGGGAGCTTGGCGGATATGAGCAACCTGGTTCCGATTGTGATTGAAAAGACCGGCCGCGGCGAACGGGCCTACGATATTTACTCTCGCTTGCTGAAGGACCGGATCGTGTTTCTCGGCGGCGCGGTGGACGACGACACGGCCAATCTGGTCATCGCGCAGATGCTGTTCCTGAGCAATGAAGACAGCAAGGCGGACATTCATTTTTATATCAACTCGCCGGGCGGCGCGATCACGGCCGGTCTGGCGATCTACGACACGATGCAGTTTGTCCGGTGCGATGTGGCGACTTATTGCGTGGGCCAGGCGGCCAGCATGGGGGCGGTATTGTTCGCGGCTGGCGAGGCGAACAAGCGGTTCATTCTGCCCAACGGCCGCGTGCTGCTGCACCAACCGCTGATCTCCGGCGTGATGGAAGGCGCGGCGACGGATCTGGAGATCGAGGCCAAGGAAATCCTTCGTCTGCGGGCGCGGTTGTATTCGATCCTGTCGCATCACACCGGGAAAGACGCCGGGCAGATCGAGAAGGACTGCGACCGCAACCTGTGGTTGGAGGCCGAGGAAGCAATCTCGTACGGCCTGGCCGATCGGATCCTGCAGAAGGCGCCGGAGATTGTTCCGTCTCGGCATTCGGACGAGTAATCCTCGCGAAAGGATCGATTTGATGCGAACAAAATCCGCGACAATCCGATCCACACTTCTGATTACGGCGGTTTTGTCGGTGCTGGCCGGGTGCAGCATCAGCGTCGGCAAAGATCCGCTTTGGCCGCAGGTGGATGCCAAGCAGGCACAGATCAATCAGCTCAAGAGCGACAACGAGAAACTCCAGCAGGAAAATGAAAAATACCGCCAGCAGGTCCAGACCCTGTCGGCGCTGGACAAGACCGCACGGCTGGAGGCGATGAATACGCTGGACCGTATGGAGATCGCCAAGCGGACGGGTTTTCTCGACGAAGACAAGGACGGAAAAAAGGAATCACTGGTCGTCTATCTGAAACCCTACGACACGCACGGCGATCCGATCAAGATGGCCGGACGGGTCCGGATCGAGCTGTGGGATCTGAATGCC
>JAAYVQ010000413.1 GCA_012517095.1 Phycisphaerae bacterium
ACATCCGTCATACCGGACCTCCTTTCGCGCACTTGGGCGCATCAACGAAAAGCCCCCTGGGAGGCGGGTCCGGCGAATGGACCTCCCAGGGGGCGTTCACCCGGATCATCCGGGCGTTTCTTCCAGGGTGAGGGTCTCGCCGGACCGTCACCCCTCTTTGGCGAAATTTCGATGGGAGGGGCGGGACGGCCCGGCGCGTCGATGGTGAGCGACGTGAAAATGAAGAAAAATCAGCCGGATACCTGAGCTACGGAGGGGAAACTTTTTTTGACTTTTTTTCCGGATGCCCAGCGAAATTTCGCTGGGCTCGTTCTTGACCTTTAGTCTGTCAGAGCCCGTCAGCGATCCGCCGTAGGAAAACTCATAACATCATCGATGAAAGCTGCTTTGGGGTATCAGGAACTTCGTCAGGATTTATCAGGAGAAACCGGTTGGGAAGGCCATATAGGAAGTGAAAGCAAACGGATGATCGATACGGCGACAGCAGATGTCAGGAAGCGGATCATCCAAAGGCCATAAAGAAATTAGGAACGGCAAGCTGGCCAACCGGCCCCCACGACCAGCAAGCTGAAACCAAACAGGGGCCAGGAAAGGAGACCAGAGATGACGAAGAAACTTTGGCGCAAACCAGGCCCTTCGGACTCCAAGCCCGAAGAAAACTTCTACGGCATGAAGGAACTAATCGGCAATGGACGCGACTTCGCATTTGCCCATCGACTGGCTTGCGAGGAGGGTCCCTGGCATCACGCGTATGCCAACACCATCCTGCTGAACGGGTTACTTAAGGGAATTCGAGAGATCGCCAACCAGTCGGGAACTCCCATTGTTCCCTACGATGGCGAAGTGGTCGAAGTGCCGATGCATCATCCCCCGCATCACCGCCATCTCTCTGGAAACGGAGTCTATCCAGTTGATTTGCCGGTCAGGTTGATACTCAGCCTGGCGGACGGTGACGAGCAAAGGGCGGAGGAGATGATCGCGGCTCTCTCTGAAGGGGCACCCCATCATGTGATGGCCAACATCATAATGATGCATCTGGCGGAAGCCCTCATGTCCTTGGCCAGGAAGCGCAACTCTACCGAAAGGATTGGGGTGTAAACATGCAAAACCCCTCGATACCGATCTGCGAATCCGATGCCATCGCCAGAGCGTACGAGATGCTTTCAGTCGAAATGGGGCACGTGGCGGCGGCCACCGCGATATACGAGCAGATCATAGATCATTATGGATCGGAAAGAGCCCGCTGGTTTCTGAAGGCAAACGGGCGGGCTTTTCCGATTTTGGCGGCCATGGCAGATGAGGACGGCGCCAATAGAATCAGAAAGCGCATCCACGATATCACCATCCGATTATCAGCGCTCATTCTTAACAAGACCGACATAGTGTGCATCGGCGCAGAAGCAGCATGGCTCGATATGGCCGCCCCAATGCATCTCGACAAGGTTTTCCATGTTGTCCCTCATTCTGGCGATGCTGATCTGGACAGGTTTCTGTCGAATTATGGCGACAACGTTCGGATACACGACTCGGTCAACCTTTCCCACCTGTACGGTACCACCAGTGTCATCGTGACCTTCGCATTCGGCGTCACGGAACACACTTTTTACACCTATCCGGTCACGTGCCGTATCTGCGGACAGGACATTCGCCAAGCATTTTCCGAACTTATTGCCCTTGACATGATCGATTGCCCTCTGAGGTTTTACCCCAACGACCTTGTTGAGATTGCCACCGATGAGATGACACACGTTCTCACAAGATCTCGCGAATCCATAAGGAGGACAGTAGGATGGAAATCAGCGGCGTTTTGATTATCCTGTGCGTCTTTGGAACCTTGCTTTTACAGGCAGCACTTCCAATACGGCGTGTTTCCATCGTTATTATCGGAGCCGTTCTAAGCACAGTCACCGTGGTCCTCACCGGGCGCAGCACCCTGCATAATGTTTATGGGAGCATCCCGTGGGATGTACTGCTCATCCTGATTGGCCTCGGACTTTATACCTCTATACTAGCCCGAAGTAATGTCTTCGGCGTCGCTGCGGCAAAGGCAACTAATATCACGCGGGGCATCGCATGGATGGTACTTGTTGCCTTTTCATCAATCATGTTTTTCGTAAGCGCGTTCGTCAACAATATCACTGCCATCTGCCTCATGTTGCCGGTGTTCCTCGTTGTCCTCCAGTCATTAGGGATAAGCCAGGGGTACCTGGGCTTATTCATGGCGTTGATCCTCACGGCAACAAACCTCGGCGGCGCGGCCAGCCCGATCGGCGATTTTCCAGCGATCCTGCTGATCAGCGATAGGGATGCCCAGATGACCTTTGGCAAGTATCTCCTCTCTGCGGCACCAGCCTGCACTGTTATTATGACCCTGGTCATCGCGGCATACCTTCTCGTTTACGTCCGCCGGCATAGAATCGCATCATCCGCACTGTCCAGATCTGTCTCGCTTACGGTCTCCCGACTTCTGTACCGCAATGTGTCCATAGGCTGGAATATCCTGATCCCTGGGACTTTAATCTTTTCCGTTATGGTGCTTCTCTGGGCGTTTGCTCCGCATGATTGGAACATGAGTCCCGACTTGGTGTGTCTCGCGGGCGTCGCATCCCTGATGGGATTCACCCACTTCGTTCGTTCACCTCGTGGTTTTGCGCGAGACGAACTGCCATTTGTGGAACGGATTGTTCGAAAAGAGACCGACATTGAGTCCGCACTGTTTCTCGGAGGATTGTTCTTCATGGTAGCGGCAGCGGAAAGTACGGGAATTCTGAAAGCGATCGGCGATAAGTTGCTCGCGCTTTCTTCAGAGCCACTTCTTTGCATTTCAGTTCTTCTGGTTATGACGGGGTTGTCCACAGCGGTATTCAGCGCGGGCCCGGCGATGGGGGCAATGCTTCCGATTGCCAAGCAACTTGCACCCCTGTATCCCGATGGAAGTGTATATATCGGCCTTGCCCTAAGTGTGTGTGCCGGATCAAGTTTCTTTCTGACGGCAGCGACTTCCGGCCCACTAACGCAAACAATTATCGAGAGGTTCAATCTCGCGACCTGCAATGGCGAACCCGGTCGGTTTGGGTTTTGGACGTTTCTTCCATACGGAGTGCTTTCCTTCAGCATTATTCAACTGTCAGCTCTGTTGTGGGTATTTCTTCAACTAGTCAAGGGAGGTGTGCTGTGATGATCAAAACGGTTGCAACGATTGCCAAGACAGCACGTATGGTTTTAAGTTCTTTAGAGCGTCGGCAAAAGGGATCGCTTCTCCTGGCTTTCGCGATTATGGTCCTGACTGGGGCCCTGACAAATATCCCCGCCGTTGTCCTCGGCTCTCTCGTGGACTCACTTGTTGGGAGGGGTTCAACTCCGTTCGCAAAGGCCGTCCCATACCTGCTTATCATAGTGGCTGCCATTTTGGTTCGTGAGGCTCTGACCGTGCTTCGCAAGTATCTTGTTGAAAACACGTGCACGCGTGTAGAGAAGTCCCGCCTTGTGCTACTTGTTGCCCATATGCTGAAGTTGGAGATGAATTACTACTCCTCCGTTCACGTCGGAGCGCTTAACGGTAAAATCCACCGCAGTATAGATGGGCTGGTCCGCACTGTGAAACTTCTCTTTTTGGATTTCTTCCCGGCCGGAATTGCGGCTGTGATTGCCATCGGCATTGCCATCGCAAAACTACCCCTGTTGGGCGGCATTATGGCCTTGGCGATTCCCGTTGGGTTCATAATCGTCCTTTGGCAGATAAGCACCCAAGAGGGTATTCGTATCGCTCTCTTGCGTGACAAGGAAGCCATCGATGGCAAGGTTGTCGAGCTGCTCTCAGGCATTGAAAGCGTCCGGGCGGCAAACACGGAACTTTTTGAGACCAACAGGGTTGATGTGCTCGCTGAAAACCTACGCAAGAAGGAGATTCGCCACCACATTTCGATGGCGCTGTTTGATTGCGTTAAATACTTGAATGAGGGAGTGTTTCACATTGCCGTTCTCGCTACTTCTGTCTACCTTGCGACACATGGGATCATTACTACCGGCGACGTATTGACCTATTCCTTACTATTTCTCAGCGCGGTGACCCCGCTACGTGAAATTCACAGAATTCTTGATGAAGCTCATGAGAGCAGCATTCGTGTTCGTGATTTGTACGAACTGTGCGCTCAGCGCGTTGATGAATCGTATTCCGTCAACGCTGCCGGGATTGCGGGCAGAATTGGTCACAAAGACGCACCAGCAGTTAGGATTTCCGGGATTTCGTATGGCTACGGAGTCGGCAAGAAGACAAACGTGCTGGAGGGAATTGACCTTGAGGTTGATAGAGGCGAAGTAGTTGGCGTGGCAGGTCCTTCTGGATGCGGCAAGTCAACGCTGTTGAAGCTTATCTTGGGTCTCTATCATGTTGGAGAGGGGTGTGTCTTTTTGGATGGAATACCAATAGAAAAGCTTTCTCGGGATGAGATAGCAAAACGAGTTGGGTATGTATCGCAATTTCCGTTTATGTTCGCGGGCACGATTCGGGAAAATGTCGCATATGGCTGCGGTCAGGTGAGTGACGATGAAGTTCATGATGCTTGTCGGCGCGCGTGTATCCATGATGAGATTATCCAGTCGTTGGGAGGCTATGACGGTATTGTGGCCGAAAGAGGCCAGAATCTTAGCGGAGGCCAAAGGCAACGTCTGGCCATTGCCAGGATCATCTTACGCAAGCCGAGTATCGTTCTGCTCGACGAAGCGACAGCCGCCTTGGACAACATCAACGAAAAAGAAGTCCAGAAGGGTCTTGAGGAACTCATTCATGGAAGAACTGTGATTGTTGTAGCCCATCGCCTGACGACGCTGCGAAAATCTAACAGAATCATCGTGCTCAATAAGGGGCGAATCGAAGAGACTGGTACCTATTCGAGGTTGCAGAACGGTAACGGGCTGTTTGCGGAACTGGAACAAGCTGTCACTGGATAGAGCAGCAATTGAAACGCGGACTTGATGTCTATTCGGGCGAGATAAGGAAGAGCGCTTGCCAACCCTTTCCGTCATCCGTCAGGCGGAAGGGATCGCCTTCGATGCGAAAGAAGTCGCGCAGGTTGGCGGCGAGGATTTCGCGGCGTTTCTGGTTTTTCCGGTCTGCCTTATTACTGGTCCAGTCAAGAACCCCTCGCTCCTCGGCGAAGGTCTTGAGCAGTTCCCATTGTAGGGTAGGATCGCCGTTCTTCTTGTTGGCCATGCCCATCTGCGTGTAATTGAACACGCCTCCGGCCGTCTTCGCTTTGACCGAGACGGTATGCCCGTCCTTGAAGCGGATCGATACGTCTCTCCAGATTGCATCCGGCGGTGTGGGGAAGAAGACCATGGAGTCTCCTTCCTTCGGTGATGGAAGATTGGAACTGCGGAATTGGGCCAGGACTTCATCGAGGGGACGAAGGAACCGAAGTTGTCGCTTGTCACCGATGGCAACGCTTTCCGACAGGGGCACAAAGGCCGACCGCTTGTCGGTCAGCCGCTTCTCCGCCTTCGCGGAGCAGAGTTCCCGCGTGGGAGACAAGAGAATGAACGGCGTGCCATTCCTCCCCAAGAGACCATCCAGCACCTCGTTGAAATCATCGGGCTCGATTTGGATCGCCAGGTAGACCGGGAAACGGTATCCGGCGTATGGAGAGTAAACGCCGATGCGCGTCGTTCCGGGAAGGTCGGTTCCCGCGT
>JAAYVQ010000414.1 GCA_012517095.1 Phycisphaerae bacterium
TCATATTGGGAACTTCCCACTTGGGAAGTTTACCG
Organism: Phycisphaerae bacterium; assembly: GCA_012517095.1. Taxonomy (GTDB): domain Bacteria; phylum Planctomycetota; class Phycisphaerae; order Sedimentisphaerales; family Anaerohalosphaeraceae; genus FEN-1350. Next base: position 36 of record JAAYVQ010000414.1, read on the forward strand.
GCGGCGAGGTACTGAAGGTATCGTTCGGTGACTTCTCCGAAGTGGGCTTCGTGGCCGACATGGTATTTGTCGGGGACCTGGATATGCCAAACATTGTTCGACAGACGCTCGAGGGTAATCCCGGGATATTTGGCCTGAAGCTTGGCGACGGCTTTGGGCAGGGCGGCGGCAAGCGGGTGGATCTGGTCGGCGGCCGGCTCGATGTAGAGTTCGGGCCGGTAATTCTGTTCCTTGCCCTGTCGGATCGTGAGCGAGGATCTGGTTCCCTTCATGACGGCGAAGTGTGTGTCCTTGGTACCGGCGGGGGCCTCGTAGTTCCAGATGACGCGGACGCGGGCATGGACGCCTTTGATCGCGTAATTGATTTCACCGTTGGTGTAGCAGGGCAGGACCCCGTTGGAGTCGAGGCGGGATTTGAGTTCGGGAATGAAGTCATCCAGTCGGGTGATGCGGGTGTACTGGTCTTTGGTGATCATCGTGGGCCAGCGACTGGCGGCGATCATCCGGATGTCTTTTTTGTAGTCGATGATCTGTTCGGGGAAACATTGCCATTGGACCAGGTCCACCAGATGCGTGGTGACATCGACGATGCCTTCGCCCTGCTGGTCGGTGTCGAAGTACCAGCCGGGCCGCTTGAGCGGGACGCCGGCGACTTCCTTGTAGAGGTGATGGACGCTTTCGGTATCGACGGCGGGATTTTCGGGGGTACCTTTCTGAAGTCGGCCGAAGACGGATTCGACCTGCATGAGCTCCTTTTGCAGGATCGTGGCGATCTCGGATCGCTCGGTCATGATGTCGTAGAGGAGGACCTTGTTCTTTTTGGCCGAGTCGAAGGCGGCGACGAGGAGGTCAAAACCCTTGGTGTCGATGCACATGGGCTTGTCGCAGAGCTGGTTGAGCCCGGCGTCGGCGCAGGACTTAATGTATCGGGTCTTGAGTCGGTTGTTGCCGGCCATGACGACGAAGTTGCCGGGGCGGTCTTTGAGCATCTTGTCGAGGAAGTCGGGGCCCGTATAGACGATCTCATTCCAGTTTGTCGGATTCTCGGCGCGGGAGTTGAAACCTTTGATGCGGTCGAGGTGGTCCTGGACATCGGAGCCCGGGGGAGCGAAGACATGGACATCGGGATTGACGGCGGGATAGGGGATTTTCTGGACGAGGGCGGCGTGGAAATGGCCCGGATCGAGAGTCATGATCTTGACGGAGCCGGCCGGCAAGGCGGCGGACCGACTGGAGGAAGAGCACGAGAGGCCCATAAAAAGACATCCTGTAATAGTAATAGCGAGAATCAACTGTTTCATGCGAAAATCCTTTCGGTGGCGTCAGGTCGGTCAGGCCGCGTCGATGACGCCGCGGATGTAGCCGACGGACTCGGACAAGCCGGGAAGGGGGTCGCTGTCGTCCTTTTCATATTCGAAGGCGATCATGCCTTTATAGTCGATTTTGGCCAGGGTGCGAATGAATCTGGGGATGTGGATCACGCCGCGGCCGATTTCGATGGTGCTGCCTTTGGCTTCGGCGGCGTTGACATCCTTGACATGGAGGTCGATGAGACGATCGGCGTATTTAGCGGCGTCGTCGGCCGGGTCGATGCCCATGCGCTGGGTGTGGCCGATATCCATGCACAGGCCGATGCGTTTGTCGAGGGTCTTGACTTTGTCGATGATGACGGCGGGCGTGGGATAGACTTTGTCGCCGGGGCCGTGGTTGTGGATGGCGACGGGGATGTCGTATTCTTTGACTTTCTTATCCACCAATGGAAGCAGGTCGGGTTCGGGCACTCCGATGATGACTTTCATCCCCGCGGTTTTGGCGTATTCGAAGGCGCGATTGACTTCGGCCTCGGATTTCATATAGACCACGCCGCAGCCATAGAGGTTCAGGCCCGCCTTTTTGGTTTTTTCGGCAGCGAGTTTGATTTGCTCCGGCGTGCTGTCCATGGCCAGATGGAAGTCTTTGAAGGCGATATTTTTGAAGCCGGCGCGGACGGTCATCTCCAGGCATTTGTCGAGGGGGAACTTGCGGAGGGTGTAGGAGGCCATAGCCAGATTGGATTTGAGGCGGGCCTTGACGGCCGGGGCAATGGGAACCAGTGCGGCGGGGGCAGAGGAATCGGCGGCGGTCGAGCAGCCGGCAAAGACGGCGGTGGAGATTCCGGCCAGCCGGAAGAAATTCCGTCGGGTGTGTTGCGTGTTCATCCTGTTCTCCTGATGGGTTCAGTCGGGACGATCATTCTGTAACATCCGATTTCAACGGGCTGTAGTTTGACGAGGTCGGCGGAAAAAGTCAAGATGATTTAGCGAACGAATCATGAATGCCCTCTGCCGATACGATGCCGGCCAAGTTCCGCACTTCCTATGTTTCCAATGAGCACAATATCGACCGACAGTATCTTGACCCTCGCTCCGGTTGGCCGTATAATCAGTTCGGTTACGACAATCTCGACCGGCTAACCGGCGTAACCTATTTCGATACCAAAGTGGATACCTTTACGATGGATGATTTGGGGAATCGAATCGGAAACCAGACGCAACGTGATATCCTGCACAACTATTACATGGATCCACAAACGAACGACCCCAAGACCAATCGGTATTCCACCATCGACGCGGCTCCCATTACCCATGACGAGGCGGGTAACATGACCCAGGATCGGCAGGGGTATGTCTATTTCTACGATTATGAAAACCGCATCGCCCGCATCTACAAGCTCAGTGGCGAAACGCAGATCACCGTCGCGACCTTCGACTACGACGCCCTCGGCCACCGCGTCCGCACGATCGACGCCGTCGCCGGGCAGACCACCCTCTTCTATAACAAAATCCCTAATTCAGTTCCGCCGGGTTTTATTCTTTCTCAGAGTCGGATTCGTCGTCCTCCTGATTGGAACCATCTTCGAAGGCCTTTGCATACGCCTCCGGTCCGCCCACAACAGGCAGTTTGATGTGGGTTGAGTCCAACTGGAGGGTCAGCGTTGTTCCCGGGTGCGGTCGAAGGGTATAATCGCGATCGCTGGAAAAGATCATCAGGCCGATCTGCTGGCCGGGGGGAATGATCTGGTCATCGGGTTGAAGATCGAATTTTACCGTATAGAACTTGCCCGGAACAAGGGGCTTACTCTTGCGA
>JAAYVQ010000001.1 GCA_012517095.1 Phycisphaerae bacterium
CCCGCCGATTCCCCAATGTTCACCCTGCCAATCTTTTTCCAGCGACTTTCCATAGTAGTCAATAGTCACTATTCAGTCGTCAATTTCAACATCCCATGTCCTCTTTTATATCCAAATTTCGATGGGAATACTATTCTTAAAACAAAACCTCGTAACTTGTTTGAAAACAGCAAGATAGGACAAATATATTGCCGTAAATATTTGAGAATAAATGACTTAATGTTTTCAGGGCCGGCAAGATCGTGACAATTCGTCGTTAAACTATTGCCAGAAAATGGTTTATAAACGAAAAATCGTCCCAATAATGGACATAGGCGAAATTTATTTACCGCGATCTTGCTACTATTCTAAATTATCCCCACCATGATATCGTCATATCAAATGGATAGAACTATTCATTTATCCACCCATGAGATCGCTCCTGTCGGGCAAATTTTCGCCGCTTCTCGTCCGGCCTGTTTCAATCCTTCGGCGATCAAGCCGCCAAAGGGTACGGCCACGCGAACATCAAACCCCCGGCCGATGAATGTTAAACCCAGTTCCTCTCTATACTTATGCGCGACCTGGATACACAGACCACAGTCGATGCACTTACCGGATTCGTAAATCACGACCTTTGAGCTGCTATCCTGAGAAAATTCCCTCGGGGCACAATCGTATGCAACCGCTTTTGAATCAAGGACTTGCGCGCAGTTGCGCAACCGGCAGACATCGTTCTTTCGACAATCGCAATGCAGGCACCGCCTCGCTTCGATGACGGCCTGTTCGTCCGTAAGTCCTTTATTGTTATCGACTTGTGTGACTCGTCCGGCCGGATTCGCATTCGCCGTAAATTGGCTGAGATTTTCAGGCGAAAGTTTTCCCATTCTACAATTGAAACGCGGTTTGACTCCTGTAACCTCTTGTCCTGTAAGGAATTGCGAGATGGCCTCGGCCGCTTCCTTTCCATCCGCCACCGCGCGGACCGCCAGTTTTCGATTTCCCCGAACGACATTACCGCCGGCGAAAATCCCCGGTACGCTTGTCTGGTATGTAACCTTATTAATGAAAATGGTTTGCGTCTTGACTTCGATCCCCAATTCGGCCGCGTCTTTGTCTTCAATTCCTCCCATAGCCAAAAATACCGCATCATGCTTTTCCCGAATTTCCGGCCAGGAAATATCTTTTCCCACTTTGATTGTCGTCAGAATCTGAAACCCCGTGGCCGTCAGCATTGCAACTTCTTTATTGACAACATCTTGTGGCAACTTGTTGTTCAGTTCCTGAGCGAGGAAACCGCCGCCCGGCCGATCCTTGGCCTCATAGACCGTTACCGTAAATCCTTTCTGTGCAAGATGATACGCTGCAGCCAAACCCGCCGGGCCTGCCCCGACAATACCAACCGATTTGCCAACCGGCTTGGTGCATTTCGGCACGAACGGATGTTTCGATTCCAGATCCCTGTCTGCGACATATCTCTTTAGAAAGCATATACTTACGGCGTCATCCATCTGCCTGCGGCGGCAAACTTTCTCGCAAGGAGCCGGACAGATACGACCGAGAATGGCCGGAAGTGCGATGTCGCGTTTAACCGTGCGAATTGCATCTTCGAGTTTTCCTGCGGCGATCTGACGGATCATCAGCGGGATTTCCATCTCCGCGGGACATCCGATCTGACACGGCCCCATACAGTCCCCGGCATGATCGGAAAGCAAAAGCTCGACGGCCGTGCGGCGGGCGGCGAGGATCGCTTCGGTCTGGGACTCGACTTGCATTCCATCGACGGCCTTTGTCGCGCATGATGGAACCAGCGATTGTGACCCGTTAATCCGGACAACGCAGACCATGCAACTTGTCGAGGGCGCGAACTCCTTCGCCCAGCACATTGTCGGGATCTCGATGCCGAGCTTTCGCGCCGCATCGAGAACCGTCGTGCCGTTTTCCACTTCAACGGGTTGTCCGTCAATCGTCAGTCGAATCATAAACCTTTTATTGTCAACCTGTTATAGATCATTTTTATTCGATGATCACCGCCTTGCTGGGGCAGACTTTTTTGCAGGTTCCGCAGCGAACACACAGCGAATCGTCGATCTTATGTTTCTGGTACGGCGTCATCGGGATCGCCTTGGTCGGGCAGTGCTGCGAGCAGAGCGTACAGCCGATACACTCGTCGGTGATGACGAAGCGGATCAGGCCCAGGCATTTTCCTGCGGGGCATTTGCCGTTCAGGTGCGCTTCGTATTCGTCGCGGAAATACTGGATCGTTGAGAGCACAGGATTGGGCGCGGTTTTCCCAAGTCCACATAAGCTACCCATTTTGATTTGTTTAGACAACTCTTCGAGTTTCTCGATATCGCCGAGTTTGCCTTTGCCGATGCAGAGACGGTCGAGGATTTCCAGCATCCTCCGCGTGCCGACGCGGCAGAAGGTGCATTTGCCGCAGGACTGGTTCTGGGTGAACTGGAGAAAATAACGCGCGATATCGACCATGCAATCGGTCTCGTCCAGAACGACCAAGCCGCCGGAACCCATGATGGCACCGACACTTGTGAGCGATTCGTAATCGACGGGCACATCGCTGAGCCGCTCGGGCACGCAGCCGCCGGAGGGGCCGCCCACCTGCACGGCCTTGAACGCGAGACCCCCCGCGATGCCGCCGCCGATTTCCTCGACGATCTGCCGCAGGGTCACGCCCATCGGCACTTCGATGAGACCTCCTCGCGCAACCTTGCCGGCCAGGGCGAAGACTTTGGTGCCCTTACTCGTTGCGGTGCCGAGCCGTGCGAACGATTGGCCGCCGTGGCGGAGGATCCACGGGACCATCGCATAGGTTTCTACATTGTTAATCAATGTCGGTTTATCCCACAATCCACTCTCGGCCGGAAACGGCGGCCGCAACCGTGGCATTCCGCGCCGGCCCATGATGCTGGACAGAAGGGCGGTCTCCTCGCCGCAAACGAAGGCACCGGCGCCTTGGACGATCTGTAAGTCCAGAATTCGTCCGGAGTTACAGATATTCTGCCCGAGAAAACCCTTCAATCGGCACTGCTCGATGGCGGCGGCGATCCGCTGGACGGCCAGCGGGTATTCGGCGCGGATGTAGAGATAACCCCTTTCGGCGCCGACGGTTAGCGCGGCGATGATCATGCCTTCCAGCACGCGGAACGGATACGACTCCATGAGCATCCGGTCCATGAACGCGCCGGGGTCACCTTCGTCGCCATTGCACACAACATATTTATCCGTCGAGGTTTGCGCGCGAACGGCGGACCATTTTCGCGCGGTGGTAAAGCCCGCGCCGCCGCGGCCGCGCAGGCCGGAGGCGGAGATTTGCTCGAGGACTTTTTCCGGCGAGGTTCCATTCAGACATTTGTGAAGCGATTGAAATCCCCCGAAGGAGATGTATTCCTCGATATCCACAGGACTTATGACGCCGCAGGATTCGGTGGCGATACGGTTTTGACGGCCGAGGAAGTCGGCGACATGGCCTTCGCGGACATTGATCGCGAATCGCGAAACGGGTTTGGGCTGCCGGCCTTCGAGCAGGGAATCGAGGCCGGAGGAGAGGGCGACCGAGACGCGGCGCAGGCCGGACGGGCGGAAGTGTTTGAGCAGAATGGGTTTAGCATCCTCCGGTTGCACTCGTGCATACAGATGCGACGCGCCATCGGGCAGGACGACTTCCAGCAGCGGCGTCTGATAGCACATGCCGACGCAGCCGACATGTTTAACTGCGACGGAAATGCCGGTTTCTTCGAGCGCGGACTTGAGCGCGTCGTTGAGCTTGCCGCTTCCGCGGGCGACGCAGCAGGAGCCCAGGCCGATACGGATCTCAGCCTGCGGCGGTGTTTTGGATGCGACCTTTTTGTGGCGGGCGTGGTCGGCGTGTTTGGCTTTTTCGCGGGCGAGGAAATCCTCGAGGACGGCGGCGACGGTGTCGGGCGTGAGGTGGCCGTAGGTGATTTCGCCGATCTGGACGGCCGGGGCCAGGGTACAGCAACCGAGGCAGGCGACTTTTTCGATGGTGAATATTCGATTTGGGTCGGTGTCGTCGCCGGCGGGGATATTCAGGTGGCGCAGGAAGGCATCGACGACGGCGGCCGAGCCCTTGACATGACAGGCGGTGCCGACGCAGACGCGGACG
>JAAYVQ010000054.1 GCA_012517095.1 Phycisphaerae bacterium
GATGGCAACCGCAATCCGGCTGCTGTTGATGCTGCGCAAAAACGACTTGCTTGTCCCCACAACGGCCCGTAAACGATCCGTGGTGACTTTGAATACTGTATGAAGTTGGCAAAGAGCAAATACCGAGCCGAACAGGATTGGATCCGCCCCCTCTTTCAGTCCCTCAATCGATTCCCCGTACTCGGCAAAACATTACATATTCTTCTCCTCCAATGTCGAGATCCGGGAAAATCGTACCCTCGTATCAGGAGACTTCGACAATTCACAAGCCGTTTGCATTCGATCTGTTGGATGAACCGGAGTATGTGAAAGACCTGCAATCAACACCGGAAATCATTTTCTCGACGGGGATTCAACGACGACTTCGCTCGGACCGAACCGGCTCAATGATGAAAAGGGGACCTTTGTTTTCGAGAAAAAATTCCTGCCGCAGCGGGGATCGAAAATGCAGGCAAAGATCCGGCCCGAGGGATAACGAGAAGCCGTCCGCAATTTCGGTTTCCGATTGTCGAAGCAATCCGAGAACCGTCTCAAACAATTCGCTGACCCGGGTACCCTCGTTGGCGTCAGCCGCCAGGAGAGCCAGGTCCGGCAGACCCAGCCGGTATGCCCCGAAGGTCCGCATCCAGATCCCGTCCATATCGACAACCTGAATCCGGACAAATCCACAGTAGAGAAACAACAGCGGCAAGGATCGCAGCATCTCCAGAAGATCTTCATCCCGATCCGTCTTCGAGAGGGCCTCGGCGGGAAAGGAAGTATGCGCGAGCTCGTTCATCACCACCACGGCGCCGAACCGGGACATGATTCCCGCAAGACAAGCCAGGGCGACATACTGCTCCAGCGGATTGGGCTCAAATCCCGCGTAATAGAGAAGGACATGAAACTTGTGGCTGCGAGCCCTGGCTTTCAGAGGATCCGGATAATTGGCGGCGCTGATACACCACTCGGTCGCCTCGGCCGGCATAGCACAATTCAGACTAACCAGACGGATAACATGATTGCCCCAACCGATCAATCCCATCATACTTCCTTCGAGGCACAATTCCGGATCGACCTGGCATCGAGCATCCCGCATGGATTCATGGCAGGCGTGAAGGGCGTCCATGAACTGAGAGGACTGGGGCTGAAGGGGACGATCCATCAGGACTTGAAGACATAACGGGTCTTTAATAGTTCGATTAATATGAAGCGATGAGCCGTGATCGTCCTGATTCGATTCCCCGAACAATCGTGACAAAAAGCTCATCCTGGGTTCCCTTTCCCGAGCAAAATCGTTATCGTCCCTGGGTCGGGTCAACGCGAAGGCCGGAAATCGTCAACCCGTCGGCGTTCCGGATACGGACGCAGAATTCCCAGGGCATGTTGTTCTGCGTAATTTTAAGCATCAACACATTCCAGCCCTTCCTGAGCGTTATATTCGCCTTGTCGGAATCCGGCGTGATGGCCCGGGCGACATTGGCCGAATAGACGGCCTGGCCGTTGACCCAGACCTTTACCCCATCGTCGCTGCCGATCCAGAGCTGACCTTTCTGGTCCGTATCAGACCATATCCCCGTTCGCACATAAGCGACACGGCTTTCGCCGGGGAATCGCTTGAGAATATCGACAACAAACGGGCGTGCCGGATCCGTTCCGGCCCCGATTGGTTCCCATTTGACCTGGCCCAGCGAGGGATCTTCCGGCGGGAATGGCTGGTCAAAGAGCTGCGAATAGTTTTGGCCGTCTTTGGTATAGGGCGCAGAAATCTGCCAATCGAGAAGGTAGTCGCTCACGGCCGAAGCGGAGTCGAGAACCTGCTGGGCCTGCCGCTTGAGGTCAGCAACAACATCGGCATTGAGAACAACTTTGAGGGCGGTTGTTGTCTTTTCTTTCCCGCGAAGACCGACCGATCGGGCGAGGGTAATCACGGCCTGGGCGGCTTCCTGTTTGAGGTCGGGATCGGCCAGAAACGATTGGGCCCAATCGAGCGCCTCGTCAGTCTGAAGCCCGGACAGTTTGGCCAGAATTCGTTTTTTTTCCGCCGGCTGATCGGCCAGAGTTATGGCCTGTTGATAGCGCGCCAGTTTGGCTGCGTCGTCGCCGGAGGATAACGCGTTGAGTTCGACAAATCCGCGGAGGGCCAAGACCTTGTGCGTACGGACAGTCGAAGTCTGGGCGATCTTCTGCAGGTCGGATAGCGGAGCGGGAGTTGGCCAACCGGCCAGGGCCTCGATGGCAGCGGCCACGACCGAAGGATCGGAGTCGGTCAATGCCGCACGAAGCACCGTCAACGCCGAATCGTGGCCGAGCCGGCCTGCGGCCTGCAGAAGGACGGCTTTCTGTACTACCGGAGCAGAGCCGAGCTTGGTAATCAACTTTTCGGCGGCAACCTGCTGACTTCCGGTTCGTCGGGCGGCTTGGACCAGGGCATTGGATGCGTCCGAGGCCGACGCGGCAGGGACGGCAACAACCAGATCAACCAATGCGGTAATTTCCTGCGGACCGGCAAGGTCCTTGAGAGCGGCAAGGGCCGAAGCTCTGACCGCTGGTTGGTCAGCGGCGGCCAGGGGAAGTAGAGATGGAGCAGCTTCGGTTACATTACGAGCGGCGATGGCCTTGATCAACTCGGCTTGGACCGCAGAATCCGCATCCTTCATTCGAGCGATCATCTCCGCGGGAATATCCTTGCCGCGAAGCGTTCGGAGAACCTTTCGCGCTGCTGCTTGCTCGTCTCCCGAGGATTTCGCGGCTCGTTCAGCCACAAACGCCACATGAGACGCATCACCAAGAACGCCGACTGCGTTGAGTCCGGCAATCCGAACGGATACAGCCGATGATTGGCAGGCCTCCAAAATATTCGGAAGCGAATCCCGATCCCCACAATCCGCGGACATATCGACAAGCAGTGACTGAGCATCAGGCCCAAGGGATTTCCATTGCTTCATGCATGCCCGAATCAGTTGAGGATCGTTCATCTCGCGCACCAGGCGGATCGCGACAAACCGTAGCGGTTCGTCGTGTCCGGCCAGCGCTTCGATCACAAGTTCGGTCCGTCGTTTGGCGTCCGACAACGCCAATCCTCTCCACGCGGCCAGCCGAATCGCGGACGATGGCTGGGCTTGAAAGACCTTCTCATAGAAGATCCGGGTGTCCGAGGGATTGTCGATTCTCATTCGGATCTCAGCACAATTCAGAATCGCATCCATTACGGCGATTTTGACCTCGCCTGTGGTTGTGGCGAACGAATTGAACAATGCGGTTTCCGATTCCGTACCGCCGATCCGTCCCAGCGCCTTGGCTGCGGCCATCGCCACAACCGCATCCGAATCCGACAGTCCCTTCGCCACAAGAGGTATTGCGGTTGTGTCGCGCCGCCATCCGAGCGAGTCGATCAGGCCGGCCTTGACGAGGCCGGAGGTCTGGTCCATAGCGGCACGAAGCGCCGCTCCCGCCTCGGGGTACGGCATGGCTTCCAGCGCATACCGCGCGGCATGGCCGATTCGTTCATCACCCAACAGGGCCGCCAAGGGCTCGACCGATTCGAGAGTGCCGCTGATTCTCAACTGCTGGCAGGCGTCGCATTTTTCAACAACTCCTGCATCCGACTTCAGGATGGAGATCAGTTCCTTTTCGTCGGCGGCTCCGGCCGTGCACGCAGCCAATAACATCCACGCCGAAAGAACGATATATTGGAACATCGATGTATTCATAATCAACCTCTCTTGCATCA
>JAAYVQ010000415.1 GCA_012517095.1 Phycisphaerae bacterium
TCCTGATTTTGCTTTTTCCTGCCGACGAGATACTCTGAACCCTTGATCCACAGGTATTCATGAAAAAAACAGGGGACGGGCCCTTGAGAAACCCGTCCCCTGTTTTCATTACGACAAGCGTTACATTCCCTTCAGCCAGTTTGCGGCCATCACTGCAAAATCCTCGATATTCACCCTGCAGTCGCCGGTCATATCGGGCAGCAATTCACCAACCGTGGCAAAGCAGTCGGTCGTGCTGTCGGTCAATACGATCTCGTCGATCAGGATTGTCCCAGCCCTGGCAACGCCGGCACTATTGATCCCGATGGTAACCTCATAGAAATCGTGGATTTGTTTCGGCCGGCCACCGCCGTTAAACCCGCCGGGAATATCCGCTTCCAGCGTCACCCACTGATCTGCGGGAAGGTCGGCAAGCCCCATGATGATTCTTCCCTGCCAGGCAAGGACCCACGGAAAGATTCCCTGTTCCGGATTTGTCATGCCGCGACCATCATGGAAATCAAAGTAGAACCGGTCACCCGTGCTGCCGGCCAACTTCTTGACGCGGATGCGGATATGGTCATACGCCGCCAGATCGATCCGTCGATCCCGCAGCCAGAAACGCTGGATGGCATTGGTCTTGTCTGCCGGCGTGACATAGTCCCACTTCAACACTTTCCCGTACAGGGCATCGTCCACGATTGAATTGACCGACGATCCGACCGTCGCACTGGTCGGGGCGGTAGCTACATTGCCATATACATTCTCGAGAGATACTCCGCCGTTCAAGGCCTCCCAGTGGTCCTTAAAGCTGTTGGGGTCGTTGGTGTACGACTCCATGTCCTCAAGAATCACCGGCGAGGATTGAACCGGCGTGAAGGAGTCTGTCAGCCAGTTCTCGGCCAGCATCTTCAGGTCCACCGGGTCGGTATCCCGATCAAAGTCCATATCACCGGCAGGCGGCACAATCGCCGCAAGCTCGGCGATCTGATGGGGCTGCATCTCGCCCGCCCAGATACAAACCTCGTCGAGCATTCCCTTGAAGTACCGAATGTCCGTACGCGTTCCATTCCAACTGCCATAGTCGGCGAATACCCACATCTTCTCGGCTCCGATTGTCAACCAATCGAGGGTTACGGAACCGCTGGCAACGCCGCTCATCCGGGATCGTTCGATCCCATCGACATACATAATCCAGTTGCCCGAGGCCCTCATGATAACCATGCTGTGCCACCTGCCGTCATTGACCAGAATTCCGGAATCTCTGGCAGGGCCAAGGTTGTTCTGGTCATCGCGCGCAAGCATTCTCAGTTTCCCGGCGGCTTCATAGGCCCCATCGTGGCCAATGGTGATATCGATCAGAGGCGTGCCATTTGCGGAATTTCTCATAGAGAAGATGGGCCCGTATGGCTTGAAGGTCCGGAAATACGCCGAGACGGCAAAGGCCTGTTCATCGCCCGTCGGCATATAGGGATTGGCAACGCTGACATCGACATACTCGGTCGTACCGTTCAGGAGGATGGCATTGCCGACAAGGCCGGTTACGAACATCGAGGAGGCGTTTGGATCATTAAAGCCCATCAGGGCGCCATCGGCATCTTCGCTGGTTCCCGTCTGATATGCAATCGGGCCGGAGCTTTCATCCATCTTCCATTCCAGCACCTTTGCTGCGTCCGGCGGAACCAGGGTTGTGAAATTCCAAACAGGGCTGGTGTGGACTAACGAACCCCCATCCAGGACCTCTACTTTCCAATAGTACGATGTTTCCGGACTCAGATTGATATGATAGGTCGTACCGGGCACCGGCTGCTCGACAACCAAATTCTGCATACCGGCATCCGTAGCGACATAGAGTTTATAAGAAGGATTCGCCACTTCACCGTGTAGTTTCCAACTCAGATCCGATGCACCCTGCACGGCGGAGCCGGGCACCGGGGTGGGATCGAGATAGATATCCGGCACAATCTCGTTACTGAAGGCGTACTGATGCCATGATGCATCCATGCAAGCATTGAACTGAAGGGTCAGCGTCCCGGATTCAGGCGCCGTATAGGTGTACATGAATACATGTCCCACACCATTGCCGCCAATATTTTCATCCAGCACAGTTCCCCTGCCGTCATCCGACGAGGCAATCCTTACGACACGACCGCCCGCATCGCCCCAGCCATGCGTGTACAAGCTGGCGCGGTACAGCACGCCGGGTGTCAAACCGTTGAGGGTCAGCGCCGACGGATGACCATAGAAGAACCTGGCAAGGAGCGCGCCGCCCTCGCCGGTTCCGGCGAATGCCGAGGCGTTCGGGTATGAATTCCCTGCCCCGGTCAGCGACCAGGTGGTACCGGAACGATTCGTATCATTTTCAAACTGGACCCCCTTGACTGTCGTGAGAAATGCTTCACTGATGGCGTTGAACTTCACCTTGTGGGTGTAGATCTTTCCGGCACTGATGTCGAGATCTGTATCGCTCATCCATGCCGTGCCGGACCATTTTGTCGTGAAATCCCAGACAGGGCTTGTATGGACGACAACCCCGCCGTCCTTGACCACAACCTTCCAGTAGTAGTTCGTGTTTGGCGTTAAATTGAGTGGATAGGTGCTGTCGGGCAGATCGGTATCGACAAGGAGATTCGTCATGGCAGCATCGGTGGCGACATAGAGGTGATAGCTGGGGTCGGCGACCTCGCCGTTTAGCTGCCAACTCAGATTCACATTGTTTGCCACGGCCGAATCGGGAACGGGGGACGGATTCAGATAGATATCCGCCAGAACCTCATTACTGAAGGCATAATGGTGCCATGAGGCGTTAAAGACGGTCTCAGTGAAAGTGAAAGTCAGACTGCCGGACGCAGGGGCCGTATAGGTGTACATGAACAATCGCCCGTTGTAGCCGCCGTCCATGTTCTCATCGAGCAGGTTGACCTTGCCGTCGTCACTGGCGGCAACGGCCACCACACGACCGGCGGGATCGCCCCAACTATGCGTATAGAGCGTGGTGCGGTATTGCACTCCGGGCGTCAGTCCGTTAAGCGTAAGGGTGGATGGACTGCCATAAAAGAACCTGTTGGTCAGGGCGCGACCCTCGCCGGTGCCGGGGAATTGAGATGCGGCATCGTAGGGATTGACCGCCCCAGTCATCGACCATGTAGTCCCGGTACGATCCGTCGTGTTCTCGAAGAGAACTCCCAGAACACGCGTATTCCATGCTTCGCTGTTAGCGTTGAATTTTACCTTGTGGGTGTAAATTTTGCCGGGACTGATATCGAGGTCGGCATCCGACACCCACGGCACATGCGACCATTTCTGGACTTCATACCGGGTGGAGAAATTCCGGACATCCGTGGGCTGGTTGGGCTCGCCATTGATGTACGGGAGAATTCGCCAGTAGTAGGTCGTCTCATACGCCAATGGGGCTGCGGGCGTATAGCTGAAACCGGCCTGCTGTGAACTCACGCGGGTCGATGGATCCAGACTGGTAACCAGCGCCTCATTCGGATCCAGGTACACATCAAACTTCAAATCCTCAGCCACGGGAAACACCGGCGCCCAGGTCAACGATGTGTCAACCGGGAGCTGAACGGCGCCGTTTGCCGGGCTCTGGGGAACGATCATGATCGGCAGGACGCCGCCTTCCATCGAGACGGTGAAGTTGTCAAACCACATTCCGGCGTCGTACATCGTCACAAAGGGACGCTTTGCTTTATCGGCGAACGCGCCAAGGTTTCCACTGGTAAAAACCACCTGGCCGTTGATAACAAAAGTCGCGGTATTCGTCACCGAGTCATATGTAATGCTCATATCGGCAACAGCGCCCTGTGTGTAACCGACAACCGGAGTAGGGTTCTGTGGAGTGATATCGCCGCCGTTGGCAAATATCTGGTATCCGCCGTTGCCTCGGAAGATCATCGATATACCGCCGGGATTAATCACCCAAGCCGGAGTTGCCTCGGGCTGAAAACCAATCGCTATCCAGTTGGTTCTGCCCGGGTCAGCCGAACCGGTTCCCAGGGGCATGGCGTCTATTTCGACCTTGACCGTACCTCCCACCAGCGACAGGTCGGAATTGATTACCGCGCCATTGCTGTTTTGCACTGTGGAAGACACCACATCTTGGCCATTGATGCTGGAAAAGATCATTCCATTCGGGGCAACCCACTTCAGCAGCGCGCCTTCAATCGTCGTCAGGTTCAGGTTTCCCCCGTATTGCCGCTCGACGCCGTCAACGGTGAAACCATCCTGATAGATGATGGTTCCAAGCGGTGCGGCGTTGACTGCCGGAATGAATAGGGCCGGCAATGCCAACGGCATCAAAAGAAAAAACAATATCCGGGTACATTTGTTACTTCCCATGGTCTTACCCTCCAATAAAAAAGTTAAGTTTCAGGATTCATGTCCGTTTCGTATGCCAATCGATATCCTTCCGAACCATCTATTCTTCAAGTCCGGCCTGACCCCTTTCAGATGTGCAAAGGCAAGAGGGGGATCGTTTAAGGCATTCGGCCTCTTCGACATGATCTTGGATTCGGGGAATACGGGGGAAATCGAGATTGTATCTACGGACTCCACCCCTTTGATTGGGGGCTTGGTAAACGACTACCCTCTCCTGCTGCACACATCCCATGAGACGACCTACCCTTTACTCCCTATGCATCGTTGAATCCAAATCCCGGATTTTCATCCGCTCCCGAATCCGGAAAGCCGGATAAAATCCCGTCTCAATTATCAGTTCCATTATATATCCGGGTCGCATGGCGTGCAAACAAAATTTTCCGTATTTGTACCGAAATTGTCATCTCCCTGATCGATCCTATCGCGGCCAAAATCTCAGTCCCATCTGTGTTTCGATTAAAATACAGGAAAGCCCCCCCAAAAACCGCAAAAGCGCACTTGAATTCATCCTTGATTTTGCTATAATGGAATATGGAGTTTTGAGCGTGATTTTCCGGGATCTGAGATTCTCTACCGGGAGTAAAAGTAGATCGTTCGTCGTCTTATCACATACTGGGGATTGGGCGTATCCGTGCTGAACCGAAATCAATTCATCTTGATTGTATGTCTTCTGTCAGCGTTATCCACCTCGTATCTTGCGGCCGATGACAGCGTGATCGTTTTCAATGAGATCCAATACCATCCCCCTGCGGACTTGGAAATCGAGTGGGTTGAATTACGCAATCTTTTCGCCATCGATGTGGATGTTTCCAAATGGTCCCTGCGCGGAGGGATTTCATACTCGTTTCCCGAAGGAACGATCATTCCCGCCCATGGGTATCTTGTCGTGACGGACTCGCCGGCTCTGATGGAACAGATTCTGAATCCCGATTCGGTTCAGGGGCCCTTCAGCGGGAATCTATCCAATTCGGGCGAACAACTTCGACTCTACAATAACGACAACCGGATCATGGACACCGTCGATTACAAAGACAGCGGAGACTGGCCGGTGGCACCGGACGGTTCGGGCGTTACACTTGCCAAGCGAAAACCAGCCACCGCCACCAACTCCGCAAAGAACTGGACCTGGAGTGCCGAGATCGGAGGAACCCCGGGGAAGACGAACTTTCCAGAGGATGAAATCAAACCGGTTCGGCACCCCGTGATCGGTTTTCACGACACCTGGCGATATGACGATTCGGGGAGTAACAAGGGGAGTTTGTGGCGGTATTTGGGCTATAATGATAGCGCATGGGGAAACAATTCGGCCGCGTTCTATTCAGGACAACTGATTCCCGGGGATACTCCGACAGCGATAACTACCCTCTATAGCACCGGATGTGCCGAGGATGGGAGCGTTTTGTCCCCGGGTCAGGCGGATCCCCATTATTTCATAACTTCGAGCGGGGGCTCTCTTACGGTGATGCAGAACCATCCGGCCTGGGTCGCAAACGATTCGGTTTCCATGTGGATCGGATACTCCGCTCAGGGGACGGATAATCAACCCGGAGGCAACTATTCCTTCAGTACGACTTTCAATCTGGCCGGATGGCTTGCCGAGACCGCAAAGGTGAGTTTTTATGTGGCGGTCGATAACGAATTGCTGGATGTCAAGATCAACGGGGTCAGTACCGGAATCACATCCATTGGACATGATGCCTTCCGAGGACCGTTTACAATCCACAGCGGTTTTGTTCCGGGGACCAATCGGATTGATTTTCTCTTTCAAAACTGGGATATTGTATCCAATCCGATGGGGCTTCGTGTCGCCATTTCAGGGACCGCGATCCCGATTGTCGGTAACACACAGATTGACGAAGGACCGGTAACGCATTATTTCAGAAAACCGTTTGTCTATAATGGCAATCCCTCTTCTTTCGTGACGGTTGACATCAACCATCTCGTGGATGATGGCGCCGTGTTTTATCTCAACGGGCTGGAAATTTACCGCCATAATATGCCCGAAGGCAGTATCCATTATGGTACGCCCGCGTTCGAGGATATCGCCGAACCGCATACGAGCGGTTTTATTTCGATTCCCGTGAGCAACATGATCGTGGGAACGAATTTGTTTGCAGTCGAAGTTCATCAATCGATCCAGAACGATGATGTGCTCTTTGCCGCGGAAGTGCAGGCAACGGAAACCGCATCGCCTTTTGTTGAACCGGCCCAAATCGCCTTCAATGAGATCGCCAGCGCGATGGACAATCCCTTCCATCTGGAACTTGTCAACTACGGCGATGCGCCAATTGAGTTGGCTAACTATATCATCGTCTGTTACGGTTCGGTCCATGGAGAATACACCCTTCCGGCACAATCGCTTGATTCCGGAGATTTCCTTGTCCTCGACAATGAGACGCTTGGCTTTCATCCCCTCGATGAGGATCGACTGTTCTTGTATTCAGCCGGTAAAAAAGCGGTATTGGATGCGGCCATTGTCAAAAACTCTCATCGGGGGCGTTATCCCGAGGGAACCGGCGATTGGCAATATCCGAATATTCCGACCTGGGGCTCTGAAAACAGCTTTCATTTCAACCAGGATATCGTCATTAACGAAATCCTGTACAATCATTGTACCATCCAGAGCCAAGAAGCCCAATACCAGACAAACCTTTTGCTCCAGGGCGGCGCCACGGCGAAAACGCTTGTCCCGATGAATGATTCGCACGGTTCGGAATGGACCGGAGCCAATGAACCATTCGATGATTCGGATTGGAACAGCGGCGTCGGTTCTACGACGGGTATCGGATATGAAGACGGCTCCAGTAACGATTATATCCCCTGGATTGGCACGAATGTATTCAGCGATATGTACAATATCAACCGGAGCGTATATGTGAGAATTCCGTTCTCCGCACCAGGTCCGGACGACATCGATACGCTGAATCTGAAAATCGCATACGACGACGCCTTTATCGCTTACCTCAACGGCCGGGAAGTTGCCCGCAGTGCCTATGTGCCGACTTCGGTCCGGTGGGATTTGGGCGCCAGCAATGGGCATGAAGCCACTGGTTTTGAGGTTTTTAATATCACGGAACATAAAGACATTCTCAGAGCCGGGCAGAATATTCTGGCCATCCATGGTTTTAACTATGGGCTTGCCAGTTCAGATCTGATTTTCCTGCCGGAGTTGGAAGTCAAACAACAGATAAGCCCCAAAATTGACGGCGGCGAATCCTCGGAAGAATGGATCGAGATCTACAACAAAAGTGATGGGACAATCGACCTGTCGGGCTGGAAGATCGAAGGACAGGTCGATTATGAATTCCCGCAAGGTACGACGATGGTCGGAGGTGAATATCTAATCATCGCCAATAATCCGATCGAATTGGCCGCAAAATATCCGGATATCCGTATTGTGGGAGAATATAACGGCAGGTTACCCAATAAGGCCGGACTGATCACCCTTATCGATAGCAACAAGAATATCGTTGATGATGTACACTATTATGACAGCCAGCCGTGGCCGGAATATGCCGACGGCCGAAATGCAAGTTTGGAACTTCGCCAGCCCGATGCAGATAATTCCAAAGCGATGGCCTGGCAGGCAAGCAAGGAAAGCAGCCGGTCTTCGTGGAACACCTATTCCTATCGGAAGACCGCCATGTCCAGCGCGGTTGGACCGGACGGTCAGTGGAATGAGTTTATTCTGGGTCTTCTGGATGCAGGAGAAATTCTGCTCGACGATATCAAAGTGATCGAAGATCCCCGGGGATCCGCCATCCAGTTAATTCAAAACGGAACTTTTGAATCGGGTACGGCAGACAAGTGGAGAATCCTCGGAAATCATAGTCACAGCGAAATCATACTCGATCCGGATAACCCCGCCAATCATGTGCTGCGTCTGATCGCCACCGGCACAACCGGACATATGCATAATCATGCCGAAACGACCCTTGCCAACGGGCGAAGTATCGTCAACGGCAGGGAATACGAGATCTCCTATCGGGCCAAATGGATCGCCGGCTCCAATCAACTGAACAGCCGTCTTTATTTCAATCGTGTAGCTCAGACAACTCTGATTGCAGTGCCGGACCGAAACGGAACTCCGGGCCGGCAGAACAGTCGATACGAATCCAATATCGGGCCGACATTTTCAGATCTCCGCCACACTCCACCGGTGCCGGTGGCGGGCGAACCGGTGACGGTTTCGGTCCGTGCGGAAGATCCCCACGGAATCTTCGGCGTGACCTTGTTCTGGAGAATCGACGGCCAAAGCTGGAATAGCCGCCCGATGAGCAGGAACGCCGACGGACAGTACCAGGCACAGATCCCGGCTCAAAGCGGCTCGACCGTGGTCCAGTTTTATGTACAGGCGGCCGACAGTCTCGGCAAAGGTTCCGTTTTCCCTCCGCAGGGCGCCGATTCTCGAGCGTTATTCAAGATCGATGACAATCTGGCGGCGGAGAACGGGCTGAATAACTTTCGGATTATCATGCTTTCCGATGATTACGCCTGGATGCATACGAATATCAATCTAATGAGCGACGACCGTGTCGGCGCAACCGTAATCTACAACGAAAACGAGGTGTTTTACGATGCAGGCGTGCGATTGAAAAGCAGTCAGCGCCACCGTTTGGTCGCGGAACACGTGGGCTTTAATGTGGAGTTTTGCGCCGACCATCTATTCAGCGGTATCCATGAATCTGTGGCCATCGACCGATCGGAAGGGGTGATGTTCGGCCAGCGAGAGATGTTGATTCATCAGACCTTGAATCGCGCGGGTTCATGCCAATTAACCAAGTATTCCGATCTGATCAAGGTGATCGCCCCGGCGATCCAGCATACCAGTTCCGCCGAACTGCAACTATCCCGGTATAATTCTATTTTTCTGAATGATCAGTTTGAAAACGGAAGTGACGGCCAGGTGTACGAATATGAGTATATTTATTATCCCCGGTTCACTGTATCCGGAGATCCTGAAGACTACAAAATACCGAATGATGACGGAGTGACAGGCAAGACGATTTGCGACTATGGCGACGACAAAGAGAACTACCGCTGGCAATTTCTCCAGAAGAACAACCTCAACGAAGACAATTATCAGGGATTGATGAACTTCGCAAAAGCTTTTGGAACAACCGGATCCACGTTCAATAACCATGTTTCGGAAATGATTGATATCGATCAATGGCTCCGGGCTTTCGCCATCGCGGTCGTTAGCGGCGCCGGCGACAGCTACGGCGGCGATAACTCCCAGCACAATATGCAAATCTACATGCGCCCGTCCGACGGCAGGGCGCTGTATTTCCCCCACGATCTGGATGCCTTTTACTCATCGACTCGCCCGCTGATCGCCAATAGCGATCTGGCAAAGATAATTGCGGTTCCGGGTTACGAGCGTCTCTACTACGGACACGTTTACGATGTTCTGAAGACTTCCTACAACACAACCTATATGCGACATTGGACGGACCAGTTGGGTCAACTGCTTCCGTCCCAGCCGTTCGCCAGTCACTTGTCGTTCATTGGGCAACGAAACAGTTATCTTTCGAGTGAAATCGCACAACGAGTGGCCCCTGCATATCCGTTTGAAATTTCAACATATCCCTCGACCATTGCTGATTCGTATGCTCCCATTCGCGGTAAAGCATGGATCGATGTAAAGGAAGTTTACCTTCAGGGCATGGACAGTCCCCTGGAGTTGTCATGGTCAAGCACAGGTTCAGGAACAGGCAAGATCTTTACCTGGAACGCCTCAGTCCCACTGGAACCCGGCGTCAACAATCTTGTTTTCATGGCGTATGATTTTCAGGGAAATCTCATCGCAACCAAGTCGATCACCATTACCAGCACGGTCGTCGAGCGTCCATTGAAGGATTATCTGAGAGTGACCGAGGTCATGTACAATCCGATCGGCGGCAGCGATTATGAATTTATCGAGTTGTATAACAGCGGCCCCAAGACATTGGATCTTACCCCTTTGAAAATGGTCGAAGGCGAAACGATCCGGTTCGATTTTTCAAATAGCCCGGTGACATCCCTTGTTCCGGGCGAGTATGTGTTGATCGTGAATAACCTGAAAGCGTTTTCCGGGCGATATGGTGCCTCCGCCATGCGTATTGCCGGCGAATATTCGGGAAATCTTTCCAATGGCGGCCAAACCCTGACATTTACGGGCCTGTGGAATTCTCCGATTCTGTCGTTTGAATACCAGGACAGCCGCGGATGGCCGCCGGCCGCCGACGGGGCCGGACATTCCCTGGTGCCGATGGATTGGGTTTTATCCGGGCCGCAGGATGGATTGCTCGATTATGGCGGCAATTGGCGCCAGAGCGCCTACCGGAACGGTTCACCCGGGAGACAAGATCCTGACCCACCGGCGACGATCGTGCTCAATGAAATGATGGCGCATACCGATTACAGCAATCCGGCCCGGCCGGAATACGATTCAAATGACTGGATTGAACTTTACAATCCGACAACCACTTCGATTCATGTATCGGCTAATCAATGGTTTCTCAGCGACGATACGGAGAATCTGAAAAAGTGGTCGATTCCGGAAACAACAATCGGTGCTGGGGATTGGATCGCTTTTGATGAAGTGACGGGATTTCACAATCCAATCACGACAGGTTTCGGACTTGATAAGGCGGGCGAACAACTCTTTTTGTCCTATCTACCGGGGACAAGCCAGGATCGAGTCGTGGATTGTATCCGCTTTAAGGCGCAGGTCAACGGGGCTTCGTTGGGTCGTTATCCCGACGGCGGGAATTTCTGGTACACGATGTCCCCCTCCAGAGAATCCGCCAATACGGCCGGGCATCCACATCTTGTTATCAGCGAGCTGATGTACAGCCCTCTCGAAGGGATGCAGGAATATATCGAATTATACAATCCAACCGCAGAACCGATTCAGTTGTGGGATGTGGAAACCAACTGCGGATGGCGATTCGACGGGGGGATCGATTATCTGTTTTCAGCCGATGCCACAATCCCCGCATTCGGGTATATGGTCGTTGTACCCTTTGCACCCAATGAAGCGAATCTCAGTCAATTCAACAGTATGTATGGATATCGACCCTTGGTAATCGTGGGACCGTTTAATGAAAACCTGTCCGATCGGGGGGAACGAATCGCATTGGAAAAACCGGAAGCGGCGGATCTTGCGGGACAGCCGAATTCCTGGGCCATCGTTGACGAAGTAATCTACTTTCACCGGCTCCCCTGGACCGACAAAGCCGACGCGACGGGAATGGCGATCGGCCGAATCAGGTTGAATGAAAATGGGAACAATCCGGCCGCATGGTCCTCCGCGTTTCCCAAGCCGGGAACCCCCCGTTGCGACTTTGACCAAAACGGAAGGATTGATATAGCCGACTTTGCGACCATCGCGGAATCCTGGATGCTGGAATCCACCGATCCGAACTGGAACCCTGAAGTCAACCTGGACGGAGAAAACTCGGATATGATCGACTGGTCCGACATGCTGATTCTTCTCGACGCCTGGTTGTGGAGCAGCCGGTAATCATCCGACGGGACAGGGATGAATCGGATTTATAAGCCCGAATAGAATATTCCGTTTCATTGAAATCGTTTGGATCGGCTGTTGGGCGGGCTCCGGAAATCGCATCACCAGATTGCGGTTTCATTCTCCGGGTAATCGAATGCCGACACAAAAGGACTGTGTCTTTGAATATACATCGTGTCGTTATTTCCGTGTTTCCAGCGATGCGCCTGCAGATGGATGTTTGGACAGAAGGCGATCGCTATTTTACCTGGACATATCGGATTGTCGCGGCGCCTGGCTTTTGGGGAATCTCAACGCTCAGGCCTTCGGCCATCAGCTTCCTGCCGGAAACTCGCTGTTGATCCTGTACATCGTAATTCTTCACGATGTAAGTCGCTTCGGCATCCACCCCGCGCAATACCAATTGGGCCTTGCTGTAGATACAGCGATCGCGCCGGAAGGCCTGCACAAAGCCCTCCCCCGCCTGGGGAGAATGAAATTGCCACGCCAGCCATTCCGTCGGATCCCGGTTGTAGTCGGTCAACGGATAATAATCCCCGAAGTAATCCTTTCCGATTTCAATCCATTCTCGATAGAGTTTTAGTAGAAGATCATCATCAACCGGTACGCGAAAATCGAAACACCCTGTATTGCTCGGGCACATATTGCTCCGCCGCGTATAGGGTTCATACGACACGCCGCCGGTTCCCCATCCCCAGCCGCCCGCATTGGATGCGCAATACCCGGTTCCATGGAATGGAATCCAGAAGGATAAACCATAGGTGTGTCCCTGCTGGCCGACCGGCTCGAACAGGTAGTCGCTGCGCAACAACGGCACCGCCCGGCGCATCGTCTCCAGGTCATTACGATGTCCGCCCGAGGCGCACGAATCGATCACCATCCCCGGATGACGCCGCAGAAGCTCATCCCAATACGCCAGATACCCCATCACATACTTATTTTCCGTGATCCCCTGTCGGTCCGGGGTGTCGTTCTTCTGCCAGTACGGCCAGGGATCAATATTGTAGTCCTGCCGATATAGGTCGATTCCCTCGTCGGTGATTATTTTGTCGATATGATTGACCAGCCAGTTCCATGCGTCCGGGTCGCCCATGTTCAGCAGGCCGCCTCCGGAGCCGCCCAGGATCCACTCCGGATGTTCTGTCGCCAGCCATGTTCCCGCAGCCACGCGCTCCGGCTCGAACCAGACAATTGTATCCACGCCCTTGCTGTCGGCATAATCGCTGATGGCTCGTAATCCCCTCGGGAACCGATGCTCGCGGCGATCGACTTGCCATGTGCCGGTCCAGGGCCAGCCATTTTCCGCGGCGCCCACATACCAACCCGCATCCATCCACCAGTAATCCAGCTTCAAGCCCTTTTGCAGATACGCGTCGATAAATTCGATCTGGTTCTGCTCATTGGCCCTGGTCATCTCCGCAAACTGGTGCGAACTGCATGCATTCAGCATCGGCAACGGCAACGGCCCGCCCTTTCGTCGCGGGATATTGTGCCGGATCATCCATTGACGCCATACATTCTGGGCATCGATCCAATCGCCCCCTTTCCAGAACTGCATCACGATCAACGGAGACCGAACCGTTTCATCCGGCGACAGTTTGAAGTGTGTCACTTCTTGGCCAGCGGCAATCTGTAAGCCGGTATCCCCATCCCGTTGAAAATCGGCATACCACCGTCCCGGCCAGCCGATCGCCAGAATCATCCCTTCGCCTCCGGCATCGAGACTGTAGTAAGGCCATTCCCCCGCCGTTCCCGTCATCCGCGTCCCGCCTGGACGAAACGCCAGTTTTTGACCTGGCCCCAGAACCGTGCTGCCCGGGGCAAAATCACCCGCTGTGACAAACGTGCCTTTCCAATGGTGCAAGACATATTCCTGACCCCGGCTTCGATGCAAATCCGCTTTGAGCGCTATGAAGTCCTCGATGATCGGCGTCTCCGCCTTACCCGAATTCCGCAGATAGACCGTCCA
>JAAYVQ010000055.1 GCA_012517095.1 Phycisphaerae bacterium
GAGGGAGCGAGGGTCGTCGAGGGGGCCGGGGCCGTTGGTGAGTTTGCCCTCCAGGGCCGCCTGTCGGAATTCGGTCATCGGATCGTAGAAGTTCTGCGACAGATCGACGGTATTGATCATCATCTGGTCGAGGTGATCTTCGAGTTGTCGGACAATCCGGCCATCGGGCTGGATAAAACAGGATGGATACGGGCTGAACCATCCGGAAGCGTTGGACATGCTGATCCAGAAATGATGCGTCGCCGCGTGGGCCTGCATCGTCTGCCGCATGATCTCGGTATGGACGCTGGGACCATTTTGCCGGGCGTTGTAAAACGACTGCAAGACGCACTGGACGCCCAAGCCCCAAAGCTGACGATACAGCTCCGGAAACCGCAGGTCGAAACAGATCAGCAGCGAACAGGTTACGCCGTTGACCGTGAACGACACAAATCGATCGCCGGGCGTGTAATGCTGCAGGTCCATCGGCGTGCCGAATCGTTTGTCGTATCGGTTGACGATTCGGCCGTCCGGTCCGATCAGATACAGGCAATTGTGGGGCTGATTGGGTTCGGTCAGGCGGTGCATACTTCCCAGCACAACCCAGACCTTCAACCGTGCGACCAGATCCATGACGGTTCGCATCTCGCCGACGAGCTGGCCCCAGTCGAAATCTTTCAGATGCGGCCAGTCGATACCCGCATAGCCGGACAGCGCGCATTCCGGGAAATGCACAATCTCGGCGCCTTCACCTGCGGCCTCCGAGACAAACCCGCGAATCTGTTCGGCATTTCGACGAATGTCGGCGCCGACGGCGAATTGACAAGTCGCGATTTTCAGAATCCCCGAAGTCATGTGCTACCATCAGAACAGGGCCAGTGTTTCGTCCAATCCGTATAACAGATTCAGGTTCTGAACGGCCTGACCTGCGGCGCCCTTGATCAGGTTATCAATGGCCGAGAAACATACAATCCGCCCCTTCGAAATCGCGGGGTACACATGGCAATAGTTCGTCTGGGCGACATGCTTGACGGCCGGCGGCGTCGTGAGCACCCGAACAAACGGCTCACTGCGATAAAAACTCTGGTACAACTCGATGAGCTGATTGGGGGGAAGTTGCGTAGTCGGCGTACAATAGACCGAGGACAGAATTCCCCGGTCAAACGGCCCGACATGCGGCTGAAACAGAATTGTCACCGGTTTTCCGGCCACGGCTGTGGCGATCTGTTCCATTTCCGGCGTATGGCGATGGGAACCGACGGCATACGGAAGAACATTCTCGTTCATATTGGGGAAGTGGAATGTGTGGGATGGATTCTTTCCACCGCCGGAAACTCCCGTAATCGAACTGACGATGATGTCCTCGGTACGAATCATGCCATTTTTGAGAAGCGGGGCAATCGCAAGGATTGCGCCGGTGGGAAAACAACCCGGATTGGCAACCAGGCGAGCTCCCTGGATCTGCCGACGAAACAGCTCCGGCAAACCGAATTCGGCATGAGCCAGATTTTCCGGGTCGGTATGTTTCTGGTAGTGTTTTTCGTAAACGGCGATATCCTTGAGCCGGTAGTCGGCGCTGAAATCGATGACCTTGACGCCGAGGGATAACAGCTTGGGGACAATGCTCATCGAGACTTTATGGGGCAGACAACACAAGGCGATTTCGGCCTGACTGGCCAGCTTGCTTAGATCGAGCGGCTCGATGGGCAAATCGCAACGACCGCGTAAACGAGGAAATACCTCCTCGGAAGGTCCACATTCTTCCGGCAACGCCGTCAGATAGGTCACCTTCGCTTCGGGGTGCCGCAATAAAATTTCGATGGATTCCAAACCCGTATAACCACTGGCCCCAATGATCGCAACACGAATCATCGTTGTCCCTTTCCCGTATCCAAATTCACATCATTGCCAAAAAAAACCGCCGGGCAATCGAACCCGGCGGCCATTGTATCGAAGAAACTGCCAAAAGGCAATTAACGCTTGGAGAACTGGAACCTCCGACGGGCGCCGGCCTTCCCGGGCTTCTTGCGTTCAACCATTCGACTGTCACGCGTCAGATATCCGCCGTCGCGGAGGGTCGAGATCCATGCCGGCTCATACCGGAGCAACGCTCGGGCAACGCCCAGCATGGCCGCTCCCGCCTGGCCGGTCGTGCCGCCGCCCTTGACATTGATGAACACATCAAAGCTGGACGAGACATTGAGGGCCTTCAAAGGGGCCTGAACGGACTTCCGGTCCTGCGGCTGGGTAAAGTACTCATCGAGCTTGCGATCGTTGATCTTCAGTTCGCCGCCGCCGGCTTTAATACGAACCCTCGCCACACTGGTCTTACGGCGACCGGTACCCCACACGAATCCGCCCTTGTCGGGCGCCGAGTTGGGTTTGGAGGGCATCTTGGCGATCGTCGGCGCTTCGGCCGTCGCCACGACTTCCTTGGGCTTATTCAGAATATTCGGATCAATCAACGGGGTGTTTTCCATATCCGCCATCTTGGACAAATCTCCTGCCTATCGCGCCTTGATTTCGTATGTCTCGGGTTTTTGCGCCGTGTGCGTGTGCTCCGGTCCGGAGAACATTCGCAGTTTTTTGAGGGCATGCCGGCTCATCTGGTTCCTCGGGAGCATTCGCTTGACGGCCAGTTGCAGCACGCGCTCCGGCCGACGGGACATCATATCCTTATAGGGTACCAGCTTCAGACCGCTGGGATACCGCGAATACTGCCTGTACATCTTTTGTTCCGCTTTGCGTCCGGTAACCCGAAGCTTATCGACATTTACGACAACCACATAGTTGCCGATATCCACATGCGGCGTATAGGTCGGATCGTTCTTGCCCATAAGGATCATCGCAATCGTGGAGGCCAGACGGCCCAGAACCTTGTCCTGAGCATCGATCAGATACCACCGCTTCTGCACATCTTCTTTTTTGACCAGATACGATTTCATTACTGCTGCTCCTGATTCCATTTCAGTAAAAGTCCAGTATTATATCCGAGCCGCAAAAACTGTCAATAAAAAGATGCAAAAAAACCCTGATTCAGAAATATCACGATATCGAATCAGGGTTTTGCCATTCATGAACCAACTGGAATATCGCCTCGTCTATCTGGCGATTCCAACCTTAACTCTTTTTACTAAAAAGACTTACGAACAACCCATCGAATTCCCGCAATTGAAGCACCGATAGCATGTGCCATTGCGAACACAGATGGATCCGCAAACATCACAGGCCGGGGCATCGTCCTGGAAATGCTGGAATTGGGCGTTGAATTGATTCATCACAGCCGCTTCGCCCGAAGGCCCTTCCACATAGATCCCGGTTGGAGCCGTGGCCACAACGGTTTCGGAAGTCCGTTCAAGGCCCCGTTCAGACTTGGGTACAACCGGTCGGCGTATCCCATCCTGCGGTTTTTCGGGTTTGTCGGCGGGTTTTTTCTGGAGAGCTTTGGCTTCATCAATCTTGCGAGCCAGATCTTTGGTCTTTTCGACAAGCTGCTTGGCTGTGGTGTCGGTCTTTGGGGCCACTGGAGCCGAGTGTCCGCCATTGGGAGTGTTCTTCTCGACATATCCCGGGATGAATTGGCAACCCAACCAGCAGAAAATGTAATCAATCAAACTCTTGGCAAATGGAATATTCTTGTTGCTGGTCATCCCTGCCGGCTCGAAACGGGCATGGCGGAACTTATCCACCAGCGTAATCAGCGGAACTCCGTATTGCAGGGCCATCGATACGCAGGTTCCGACGACATCCATCAGACCGCCGACCGTGCTGCCTTCCTTGGCCATGGTGATAAACAACTCGCCGGGCTGGCCATCTTCGTAGAGACCGACGGTCAGATAGCCTTCATGACCGGCGACGGAAAATTTGTGTGTAATACTGTTGCGCGTCTCGGCCAGACGGCGACGGAAGGGCTTGGGGGCGGGGGTCTCTTCGACCGCGGCGGATTTCTTGGATTTTTCCCCTTGTTTTTCCACATTGACCGGCTGAATCCGTTTGGAACCGTCGCGATAAATGGCCACGGCTTTCAGACCCAGTTTCCAGCCCTCCATATAGGCCGTCGCGATTTCTTCGGTCGTTGCCTCTTTGGGCATATTGATCGTCTTGCTGATCGCTCCGGAAATAAACGGCTGGACAGCCGCCATCATGCGGATATGGGCCATGTAATGAATATGCCTCTTTCCGCCGACGGCTTTGAAGGCACAATCGAATACCGGCAGATGTTCAGGTCGTATCTTGCGGGCCGTTTCGATGGTGTCGTTGTGATCGATGTCGTCGCAGATCTCCTTGATATCTTCCGGACTGTACCCGAGCCGTTCCAGGGCCATCGGGACGGTCTTGTTGACGATCTTGAGCATGCCGCCGCCGGCCAACAGTTTGTATTTGACCAGCGCGATATCCGGCTCAATGCCCGTCGTGTCGCAATCCATCATGAAACCGATCGTGCCCGTCGGGGCAATGACTGTCACCTGAGCGTTACGGAATCCGAACTTGGAGCCAGCGTCGAAGGCCTGATCCCAAGCGTTCTTGGCGGCATGGATCATGTAGTCGGGACAATGGACTTCGGAGATGTTGTAGGCGTGTTCGCGGTGCATGCCGATCACCTTGAGCATCTCTTCTTTGTTCTGCTCATAGCCGTCGAAGGCGCCTTTCTTGGAGGCGATCTCCGCGCTGACGGCATAGGCCGTGCCTGTCATAACGGCCGAGATGGCCGAGGCCCAGGCCCGTGCCTGTATGGAATCATACGGCAAGGCCAAGCTCATCATCAGTGAACCGAGATTGGCAAAGCCCAGCCCCAGCGGGCGAAAACGATGGCTGTTTTCGGCAATACGGGCCTCGGGATAGCTCCCGTTATCGACCAGGATCTCCTGCGCGATAATCAGGATTCGTACGGCCTTCTTGAAGTTCTCGACATGGAATGATCCGTCTTCGTTGCGGAACTTCATCAGATTCAACGACGCCAGATTACAAGCCGAGTTGTCCAGGAACATGTATTCACTGCAGGGATTGGAGGCGTTGATCGTGCCGGACTTCGGGCAAGTGTGCCACTTGTTAATCGTCGAGTGAAACTGCATACCGGGATCGCCGCAGATACGGGTCGAATCGGCGATCAAGGTCATCAGTTCCCGCGCGGAATATTCGTCCACGGGCTTTCCGGTCGTGACCGATCGAGTCGTCCACTTGCCGTCCTTTTCCGCGGCTTCCAGAAATTCATCCGTCGCCCGCACGGACAGGTTGCTGTTCTGGAACATCACGCTGTTGTAGGCCTCATTGTTCAGATCGCCGCCGTATCCCTCTTCAATCAGAGCCCATGCCTTCTTTTCTTCTTCGGCTTTGCAGGTGATAAATTCACGGATGTCCGGATGATCGACTCGCAACGATTGCATTTTGGCTGCGCGGCGAGTCTTGCCGCCGGACTTGACGACCGCGGCGATCTGGTCGAAGACCCGCATGAAACTCAGGGGGCCGGAGGGCTTTCCACCGCCGGAGAGTTTCTCGCGACTGCTGCGAAGAGTCGAAAGATCCGTTCCGGTTCCCGATCCGTGCTTAAAGAGCATGGCCTCGCTGCGGGCCAGTCGCATGATGTCTTCCATGGTGTCGGCAACCGACTGGATGAAGCAGGCCGAGGCCTGGGGATACTCATAACTGTTGGTACACGGCACGGCCTGATTTTTTCGCGGGTCCCAATAGAAATTGTGCGGACTACCCGCGATGTCATAGACATCAAAGAGCCCCACATTGAACCATACCGGCGAATTGAAGGAGCCGTACTGGTTTACGCACAACCACACCAGCTCATGATAAAAATTCTCAGCATCTTCATCGGTCGCAAAATACCCATCCCTTCGGCCTCGATCGGCGATGGTCCGGGCCACGCGATGGATGAGTTGTTTGACGGAAGTCTCCCGTTCATTCAACTCCGCATCGCCATAAAAATATTTACTCACAACCACTTTCGTCGCCAATTGACTCCAGGATGCCGGAACTTCGGCATTCTTCTGTTCAAAAATGGCTTTCCCGGTTTCATCAGAGATTTTCGCCTCGCGGATTTCCCAGGCAAGCTCATCAAAAGGGTGAACATTCGGCTTTGAAAATTGCCGATGGACCGTCAGTCCACACGATGGGCGCACCGAGGGTGACTTCCACGGGGGCAAGTGCGACGATGTCTTTTTTTCACTAAATTTGGGAATCCTATCCTCGGCCATTGTAACCTCCATGCTATCAATTGCCGGAACCCGAAACCACAATATATTGTGATCGCGGACCCGATTGGACTACATCTTGTTATACATACTTCGGTTTTGATCTTATTCTGACATGATAAAATTGGCAATAAAAATCCCTTCAGTTTTTCCAGACAGGTTGATAAGTACTGGTAAACAAACAAGCTACGGAAATAAAATTTTTTGTCGAATTTTTTTCAATTAATACAGGTGGCCGTAACTCCAATATCCGTAATAGTACCGATGTCGAATGATCGATCGCGTTAACTCTTGTATTGCCATAGAATAACACGCTGTGAATATTTTTTGGTACTTTTCGGTGACATTGAAGTACAATGCGCGTCTGTAAAGTAAACAGCCGGAATGGTCCGGGTGTATCAGGTTTTTTTCTGGAGATTAATATGAAACGGTTCGGCGGAAGGCGTGTTCGAGTTTTGTGGATTGGAATCATAATGTCGTTTGCGGCCGCAGTAAGTCCTGCGGGAGATGTCTTATTTGAGACAGTTCCGGCGGATTGTCTGTTCGCGGTCCGGATCAACAATCTTGAGTCATCCCTGGGTCTGATGGATCAGTATCTCACAGAAATTTCTCCGATTCCCATGAGCTTAGCGATGATGGTAAAAATGCAACTGGGGGGTCTCTTTGGCGATCCTACTTTAGCCAATGTCAAAGTCGATGGCACATTCGGGGGCTTCGGAGTCAAAATGGCGGATGAGGATGTCATGTTTGCTGTTCTGGTTCCGGTCGCGGATTTCGACAAGTTCGTCTCGGGCAACGCCAATATCGGCAAACCCGATGACAAGGGTGTCTATCCGATTACGCAGGGTCAAGGACAAACGGAGGCCTCCGCTATGTTCGTTCGAGCGGGGTCGTACATCGCCATTACCGCGCCGGATATGGGTGAAGCCCTTGTTGGATTGATGGCAAAAAAATCCTCGAATCTGGCCGGTATCCTTGATGTTCCCACCCTGACGACCGCAACCAAGGAACCGCTCTGGGCCTATCTGAATGTCAAGCAGGTCAACACGGCCTTTGGCGAAGATATTCAGAATGGTTTCAAAGAAATGAGCGAAGGCATGGCCGGTACGGGGATGATGAATGCGACCTCCGCCAAAGCCGTGGAGATGATGATGCAGATGGTCCATTCGGCCATGGAGCAAAGCGACTGGCTATCGTTGTCATTACGACCCTCGAAGGATTTTCTGACGGCTTCGTTGAAGATCCAGGCCGTGGCGGGAAGCGACATGGCCGGCTTTTTGACCGCGGCCCCCGCTGGACGACTTCCCGTGGAATTGATCGAAGACGGCGCGATGATGAGCGCGGCCGCTAAGTTCAACAGAGACGCCTGGGCCAAGGCCAACAACTGGATGATCGACTTGCTGGCCGCCATGGGCGATGAATCCCTCAAGGCCGATGTCGTCAAGTTGAAGGCCCTGGTCAACAAGAGTACCGCATCGATGGGCGACACCGGCGGATTCACGGCCAAGATTACCGGCAGCGGATCATCATTCACCGGTACGATGGTCTTTGATGTCAAGGATGAGGCGGCGTTCCGCCAAGTAATGAAGGACAGCGCCGAACTGGCGCAGACAGGAATCTTCAAACGACTCTATAACTCCTTCGGCATGAAGGCCGACTTTACCCTCAAACCCGAAGCGGCCGAATACGCCGGTGTCAAGATCGATCAAGCCCGCCTGACCATGGAAGGAATGGGTGATGAACAGGCCGATAAGATGATTAAAGCCATGTACGGTGACGGTTTCGATTATCGCTTTGCCGTGATTAAAGGCAAATGCCTGGCCACATTCGGGGATAATTCCGAGACCGGGATCAAGGCGATGATCGACGAGGCCAAGGCCGGCAAAGCCAAGACCATCGGATCCGAAGCCAAGGCCGCGATGGCTCTTCTGCCCGGCGCTGAGAAGATGGATTTCGTTGCGACTTATAACTATGTCCGAGCTCTGGCAGTTGCCGGACCCGCTATGCTGGCGGTGATGCCCGGCACAGCGGCGCCAAAGATCAATGTCGAGACGAAAAGCAATCTCGTATTCGCCGGAACCACCGGAAAAGGCGCTGCGATGGTGGACATTGTCGTGCCGAAAGCCCATGTGCTGGAAATCAAAACCGCCCTCGAGCAGATGATGCAACAGATGCAACTCGGTCAAGGCAATCAACCTCAGACGAATTGAGACAAACATATGCTCGACATGTTCTAAGCGAGTTTTGTTAGGAACCCGGATTACGACGGGCTGTTGAATTTAAACTTCAACAGCCCGTTTGTATATCGTTTCTCGACATTCAAAAGGAGGGATCCATCCATGATCCGAATCGTCGATGTGTGGCACCATTACGGGATTCAACCGGTTCTCAAGGATATCTCACTCACGATTGAAACCGGGCATGTCGTAGCTGTCATGGGCCCCAATGGCATGGGTAAAAGTACTCTGCTGGCCCTGGTCGGCGGAATCCTTCACCCGCTGAAAGGACACATCGAAATCGACGGACAGATCCGCCGAAGCAGCGTCGAAGCGGAAAAGTCCATTCGTCGAAAACTGGTCTATCTTCCCGCTGAACCTTATCTTCCGCTTGATCGTACGGGGCGGGAACTGATCACTTCGGTTGGTCGTCTTTACGATGTCGAGGACCGAAGTCTGATCGAACATGCCGAACGGTTGTTGCGTCTTTTCAACCTCGGCGAAAAAGGCGATGCGCCGATTCGAACCTACTCGACCGGTCAACGAAAAAAGATCGCGATTTGTTCGGCCCTGATCACCCGTGTTCCGATTTTGGTCCTTGATGAACCCTTCTCCGGTGGACTTGACTCGGCCGCCCTGTTGGTCCTGGGACGGATCCTCAAGTACCTTGCATCAAGAACGGATGTGACTATCCTGATGGCCGTTCCCGTCCCGGAACTGGTCGAATCCCTTGCGGACAAAATCGACGTCATCGACAAAGGTCGAATCACCGCATTCGATTCTCCTGAAAATCTCCGTAAACAAACGGGGGTCGGAACCCTTACCGAAGCCCTGGAACGATCCATCCATCCTGAGATCATCCGGGATGTCGAGGAATACCTTGCGGGAGAACGGCCGTGAACCGATATCGATATCTCATTCCAACCTTCATCGGGCCCATTCTGTTGATATTGTATATTCCCTGTTATCTGCTGAACGGGTTATTGATTCGGTGGGGTGAGGAGTTTTTCCATCCAGATTATTTTATCTTCATTTTTTGCGCATTCGCCGCGATACACGGGGCGATGCGCGTATGTTGTTTTCATCCCGCCTTCAGCAAGGCCTATTTCAACTGGCTTGTTCTGACTCCTTGGGATTCGTCCAAACCCTTACCCCGCGGACCGGTTCATTTAGTTTGGGTTGACCTTGTTGTGCTGGGGCTTGTGTCCCTTCTTGCTTATCCAGCGCTCTCATATAAGGTTTGGATCATTCCATCCGTTTTTCTGGGAGCCTATCTTCTGTTCCTGAATATTGCGCTGGTAATGCAGGGACAGGGCGACGGTATGCTGATATCCGTATTTGTCGCGCCATTCCTATGGTGGCCGTATGGTCCCTGGAGCATCTTTCCGGTTTTGCTGATGCTCTATGGAATTGCATATTGGGCTTTATGCAAGCAAATAAAGGAATTTCCCTGGAACACCGGATGGTGGAAAGACAATCCGGTTCAACAATGGAAGTTGCAAGCTGGTTCGCTACAACAAGTGGGCTGGCCGTTTTATCCAATGCTCATCCCCGATTCCACGGGAATATCTCTATCGCAATCGGTTGTTGTCGCAGGTCTTATCACATGGTGGGTTCATTCCGTCTCCTTTATCGTCGGTTTCCCATTTATTAAATTCATCACAACCATGTTCCTCTTATTTTTGGGAATGTTGCGTTTGGTTCTCTACGAAACAGGAATGACATATCGTGCTCCGATCAGTTTCTGGGGACGGATGTTCACCATTTACTGGTTCATCCGGGGGTATGACCGGGTATTTCTCGCATCATTTCTTGCAGCCATCAATACAATCCTGTTTCTTCTGCTTCCCATCTGGATTCAATGGCCATCGTGGATCCTGCATGATATCGGCGTGTTCTCCACGCTGTTTATCCTTTTTGCGATGCCTCCCACCCTTCAGAACTGGAGACTCACGGGGTCTTATCGTATTCCACCCCGATGGATCCGGCAAAAAACAAGTTCCACCACGAAGACCCCCGATCAGATTTTTCATAGGATTTGTTCGGGGTCGTCCAGTTGAATCCAATCATTCGGTATCGACAGAAATCTTTAACTTTAATGAGGGTCAAGGAACCCTGTCATTGTCCTGAAGGTTCGCTTTTTCCTCGAAACCATTTTGAGACATGTCGCTTGGAAAAGGAATGAATGGACTGTCCGGCTGAAATGGCCGTGTTTCCGGCCGAGACGGCGGCCTGGAAGGGGACTTTAACGAAGTCGGAAACCATAGAGCCGGTCTCGTTAATGGCCGAGATGATCTTGTCCATGGTCTCGCGAGAACTGTCCCCGATCCGCTTGAGCACGGCCGGCAGGATATCCTGCTGGAAGGTGTCGCGAACATCGGAATAGAACGCCGCCGCCTGCATTCCAAGAGCGGAAGTGGCCGCACGACGGTCCCATCGACGGATACTGCGGCAACGGTCCACGGCGGCATGGCCCGCGACGGCTGTGAGAAAACCGGCGCCCATTCCTTGCGCGATATCATCGAGGAAACGCCCCACGCCGGGAACTTTGGCACAAAGACCTTCGAGAAGGTTTTTGCCCATGCTCAGAAAGTTCACCGCCGCAACGATGGCAAGGATGTCGCGATAAATCGCCAGTTGTTCCCGCAAACGAGGTCGATGGTTATAGGTTCGAATGATTTCGGTGACCATCACGATATTGCGATAAAGGACCATCCACAAATCCACCGCCCTCCACGGGCTCAGCGTAACGCCGATCATGACATCCCGCATGGCCGTCCGCACATGGCGACGGGCAAGTCCATCCAGATGATTGACGACCGGTTGCATTGTTTCCGTTTCGGCCGTGGAAATCGCGGTCAGAAAACCTTCCTTGTCACCGGTCGATTGCAGGGCAGTATCCAATGTCGCTTTGCCCGTGTTGGCCATTTGTCGCAGTTCGGCTGTTAAAGCCGGATTGTCTGACAATCGGGCCATGTACTTTTGGAGATACTGTCCATAGCTACGAAGTTGATATACCGATGCCTCCGGCAAGGCGGGGACCTCCGGAGGAATCAATAACGGCGGTCGGGAGACGAAAATCCATACCAGCCGCCCCACAAGCCAGAACCCCAGAAGTGCCAATACAATCCCAAAAACCCAGCCGGCTATTGGATGGAGATTATACAGGGTTTGGCCGGCCCGGATGACTTCAAGCAAAAAGAATAAACCCAAAAAGGCCAGGACAAGCAGGGTAATCCTTCGTATTGTTCGAAATGTCGAATACCACATCTTCATCTCCTGACGAACTACCATTGAATTTCTTATTGGCATTGTACGGCCATCCCATTCGCCAAACAAGGACGGGAAAACGCTATTTGATAGTCGCAGGATTGACGGATTGGTTTCGGCCTTCTACACTATGGCCGGAATTTGAAAAGTAGCTTGCGAAACCAAAGGACTATAAACCCTTGAATGACATAGAGATACGCGATTGTGGATTGATGCCGTACCGGCAGGCGCTGACCCTTCAGCAGCAGTTATGCCAACAACGGCAGGCCGACCAGATTGGGAATGTCGCCCTGTTGGTTGAGCATCCTGCCGTTATTACGCTGGGGGTTCGCCAGAAGGAAAACCGACTGTTGACAGACGAAACAGAATTATCCCGTCGCGGAATCGAGGTGGTCTCCATTCGTCGCGGCGGCGCCGCA
>JAAYVQ010000056.1 GCA_012517095.1 Phycisphaerae bacterium
CCGCTCCTCCAGCATCTTGCGGAAGTCTTTCCACTTTCGGGCCTTGGGGTACGACTGGAACACCCGGCCGGCGTAACCCTCGTCCACATCGCAAAGGCCGACAATGTTTTCTGACGAGACCTCGTGCAGATCACCCTCGCCGCGCCCGCCAAAGCCGATACCCGCGATGTTCAATTTGTCGCTCGGCGGGGTTTGACCGACGGCCTGGCCGAGAATGCTGCTGGGAACAATCGTGAAAGTAGCCGCGGCACTGGTGGCGGCAAGAAAACTTCGACGGGAGATGGAACGATGAGATGCTTTTCCCACTGGACTTTGCAGATTCATGATCGGCTCCTCTCAGGATCCAAATACTGATTTCAACAGCACTTAGAACAATTGCTTCCGATGCCCTCTGTTTCGAATACAACGGAGGAAATAGTGTATCGAACGCAGGAGATTATTGCAAGAAATTACAGCGGTCGCTCGGGGCCCATTTCTCGATCCATCGAAGACAATCGGTTTACTTCATTCCTTGAAAAATCCGTAATTTTCGTTATACTATGAACTTTGGGTTGTTTCGAACAGGATAAACCTTGATCGAGGTCACTATGGATTGTTTTGAATATCGCCGCGGTGTGTTGTTCGCCGAGGAAGTGGATATGCATCAAATTGCCGAAGCGGTGGGTACGCCGGTGTATGTGTATAGCAAGGCGACCTTTGTCGATCACCTTAACAAGCTTCAGCAGGCCTATCGGGACCTGGATACAACCATCTGTTATTCGGTCAAGGCCTGCGGGAATATAAACATTCTCCGCGTAATGGCCGAACACGGCAGCGGCTTCGACATCGTCAGCGGAGGCGAGTTGTTCCGCGCGACCAAGGCCGGCGCGGATCCGGGAAAGATCGTGTATGCCGGCGTGGGGAAAACCGATCGTGAGATCGTCGATGCGTTGAAGGCGGGAATCGGCTTCTTCAACATCGAATCCGAAGAGGAACTCGAAAACCTGATCAAGCTGACCAAAGAACAGGGCAAGACGACCAAGGCCGCCCTGCGCGTTAATCCGGATATCGATCCCGGCACTCACAAGCACATCACCACGGGCGTCAAGGAGACCAAGTTCGGCGTGGATATCGAACGGGCGATGGCCGTGTTCAAGAAATACGGCAAGGACCCGGCCGTACGGTTGTGCGCGGTGCATGTGCACCTGGGTTCCGGCGGAAAGACCATCGATCCATATTGCACCGCCGTACAGAAAATCCTGCCGGTGATTGAGAAGCTCCGCTCCAAGGGCCACACGATTGAGATGCTGGACCTGGGTGGGGGCTTCGGAGCCGATTATGAATCCGACACCGTGCCATCGGCGGCCGATTACGCCAAGGGAATTGTGCCTCTTTTGAAGGACCAGAAACTACGGTTGATTCTCGAACCGGGTAAAAGCATCTGCGCCAACGCGGGTGTGTTGCTGACCCGGGTTCTCTATCGTAAAACTGGCGGAAGCAAAAGCTTCGCGATTGTCGATGCGGGAATGAACGATCTGATCCGTCCGGCCTTGTATGACGCGTTTCATTTTATCTGGCCGTGTCGTGTCGAGGGACGGTTTGTGCCGCGCGGCAAGCAAAAGAATATGACCATCGAAGGCGGCGAGGTCATCGATGTCGTCGGGCCGATTTGCGAAGGCGCGGACTTTTTCGCCAAGGATCGGGCTCTGCCGCCGGTCAAACGCGGCGATCTGTTGTGCATCTTTACCGCAGGCGCTTATGGCTATACGATGGCCAGTAACTACAATGCCCGGCCGATGCTGCCGGAGGTACTGGTCGATGGATCCCAGTATAGGGTCATCCGCCGCCGCCAGACCTACGAAGACCTGGTTGCCCCCGAGACCTAATGAAATTGAAATCTGTCGAAAGATTTGGAGGGGATTTCTCGTTGCGCGATGCGAAATCGCTTAGGATAAACGATTGACAATCGACCCGGCACACCCTACAGTACTCCAAACCGCCGGTCGTGGATTTTACGGTTGAGATGTCGGCCGGCAAAACCGACAATCATCCAACGGATATCGCTATGAGAACAACCATCTTATCCGGGGTCTTTCTGTTGACCTTGATTGTGTCCGGCTGCCAGGGTCCGGAGGTCGATCGACAAGCCAGGATCTTCATCACCCGTCATATTGCGCAAGTCGAACCGGTCTCGAAACAGATTAACCTGGCGTATTGGGATGCAACGACCACGGGCAAGCCCGAGGCGTTCAAAAAGTACGAGCAGTTGCAGGTTGAGCTTCGGAAGGTCTATCAGAATCCGGAGGACTTTCAGCAGGTTAAGGCCTTCCGGTCGGAGGGGCTGAAAAATCCGTCTGTGGCGCGGCAGATCGACAAGCTTTACTACGCCTATCTGGGCAACCAGATTCCCCCCGACCTGATGCGACAGATCGTCGAAATCGATACTCGTGTACAAGAGGCGTACAACAATTATCGCGGAACCATCGATGGCAAGCCGGTGACGATGAGCGAGATCTATGACCTGATGACCACCGAGAAGAACACGCCCAGACGTCGGCAGGCATGGGCGGCCAGCCGGCAGGTTGGCAACGCGATCATTGGCGATTTTCTCAAGCTGATCCGGCTGCGGAATCAGGCGGCCCGACAGCTTGGATTTGCGAATTTTCACGAGATGACCATCGTGACTGGCGAGCAGGATGTGGTGGAGCTGGACCGCATCTTTCAAGAGATTGACGATCTGACGCGCGAACCCTATCGAAAGATGAAGGATGAACTGGATTCGGCGCTGGCGGCCGGATATGGAATCGGCGTCGGCGAGTTGATGCCGTGGCATTATCACGATCCGTTTTTCCAGCGGACGCCGCTGATCTATGAGGTTGACCTGGACGCACTGTATAAGGGTCGCGATATCCAGAAGCTGACGGCCGATTACTATGCGGGCGTGGGACTGCCGGTTGATGATATTCTGGTCCGTAGCGACCTCTACGATCGCGAGGGAAAGTATCCGCACGCCTACGGGATGGATGTCGATCGCAACGGGGATGTCCGAGTGCTGGCCAATGTGCAGGATACGGAGCGATGGATGGAGACGCTGCTGCACGAGGTGGGACATACGCTTTACAGCAAGTATCATGACCGCCGCGAGAGCTGGCTGCTCCGCGAACCCGGCCACAGCTTTATGACCGAGGCGGTCGCGATGTTTTTTGGGCGGCTCAGCCGCAATCCGGCGTGGATGCAGGGGATGCTCCAGCTTTCCAACGACCAACGGAAACAGATCGAAGCGGTCACGCGGAAGTACCTGCAATTTCAGGAGGTACTGTTTGCGCGGTGGGCGCTGGTTATGTGGAACTTCGAGAAGGCGCTGTATGCCGACCCGGAGCGGGACCTCAATTCGCTGTGGTGGGATCTGGTCGGGAAGTATCAGTTCGTCCAGCGGCCGCCCGGAAAGCCCGACGCGGGCTGGGCGTCGAAGCTGCACTTTACGACCGCGCCGTGCTACTATCACAACTATATGCTCGGCGAGCTGCTGGCTTCTCAGTTCGATCATACTCTGGTTACTTCTGTCCTCAAGCTGCCGGCGAATGCCGAGCCGAGTTATCTGGGCGATCGGCGGATCGGCAAGTTTTTCCGCGAGAAGGTCTTCGGTCCCGGGGCCAAATTCACCTGGAACGAGACGATCCGCCGTGCGACGGGCGAACCACTGACGGCCCGGTATTTTGTGGAACAGTTTTTGAAGTGAAAGAAAAAAGGTTCCTGACACCTTTTTTGGATTGGGGAATTATCGATGCTCTATCTGGTTGCGATCTTTGCGTATCTGCTGGCCCTGACGGCCATCGGCGTATGGAAATCCCGTTCGGTCAAGAACCAGACGGACTTTGCCGTGGCGGGGCGGACGCTGTCGCCGTGGATTTTGGTGTGTACGATGCTGGCGGCGTGGATCGGCACCGGGTCGATCGTCGGCAATGCGGGCAAGACTTACGAGGTCGGCATCGCCGCGTTGTTTATTCCGATGGGCAGCGTCATCGGCATGATGTTATTGACGCAAATCGCGGGAAAGGCCCGCAACTTCGAGGTCTATTCGGTGCCGGAGATCATCGGCCGTCGTTATGGGCTGGCCACCCGCCGGATCGCGGTTCTGGCACTCGTAATTGCGTATATGGTCATCGTCAGCTATCAGTTCAACGCCCTCGGCGCGGTGCTGGAGGCGATCCTGACCGACGAGACGGGAAAATCGCTGCTGACTTCCCAGCAGGCAACGATCATTGCGGCGGTGTTCATCATTTTGTACACCATCCTGGCGGGAATGATGAGCGTGGCCTTTTCCGACATCCTGACCGGAATCATCATTACGATTACGCTGATTGTCGGCTTGCCGATTTTGTGGTTTCAGGCGGGCGGATTGCCGGGGCTGGAGCAGAAATTCGCCGCAATCGGCAAACCCGATCATATGAATCTATTGGGGGTGTTTCGGCCGGTCGATCTGATCAATTTCTGCCTGCCGGTCTTTCTGTTGATCATGGGCGACGCCAACCAGTACCAGCGGTTCTTTTCCAGCAAGGACGCCAAGGGCGCCAAAACCGCCGCAACTTTCATGATCTTTGCGGTGTTTCTGATCGAGGGATTGATCATCGTCGAGGCATGGATCTCGTCGAGCATGATCCCCGACGCCGAGAAGGGCAAGTTTGTCTTGATCTATGCTGCGCGTCAGCTTTTACCGACGGTACTGGGATTGTTTTTCATGATCACGATCGTCGGGATTATCATTTCCACGGCTGATTCGTTTTTGTTGATTCCGGCGACCTGCCTGATTCGCGATATTTATGTGGCATCGATCAATCCCAAGGCAAGCGAAAAGCGGGTTCTTCTCTTCAGTCGCCTGACGGTGCTGGTACTCGGGATTGTGGCGTATGGGGTGGCGCTGGCGTTTTCGGAATCGACGACGATCTTCGAAAAGGCGATGTATGCCTATACGATTTACGGAGCGGCGATCACGCCGTGTCTGGTGGCGGCGCTGTTCTGGAAACGGGCGACGACGGCCGGTGCGATAACCTCCATCTTTGCAGGGACGGCGACGACGCTGGTCTGGGAAGAATTGGTCAAGGTCCATCTCCGGGAGCCCTTCAAAAGTCTCGATGCGGTTTTGCCGGCGATTACCTTGTCGCTGGTGTGTCTGGTGGGGGTAAGTCTGCTGACGCGGCCTTCGATTCGGGAACGGGCTTAGGCAATGTTCTCGGCGGAAGTCTATCACGATCGTCGCCGACGGTTGATGAATCAGATCGGTTCGGGATTGATCCTGCTGCCCGGCCATCTTGATGCGCCGATGAATTACTTGGATAATCCGTATCCATTTCGGCAGGATAGTAGCTTTCTGTATTTTGTCGGTCTCGATCAGCCGGGGCTTGCGGCGGTTCTTGACATCGACAGCGGCGTTGAAATGGTCTTCGGTTCCGACCCAACGGAAGATTCGATTGTGTGGACTGGTCCCTTGCCGTTGCTTCATCAGCAAGTCGAGCAGGTCGGAATTTCAAGAACTCAACCGATCGAACAACTGCCGGACTGTCTCCGTCAGGCCCGTCAGCAGGGCCGAGCGATCCATTATCTACCGCCCTGCCGTCCGGAAACGACAATCCAGCTTCATCGCTGGCTGAATATTCCCATCGACGAAATCCAATCTCAATGTTCCCATCCGTTGATCCGAGCTGTTGTCGAACAGCGGTCGATCAAGTCCGCCGACGAAATCCGCCAGATCGAATCCGCCATTGAGATCACCCACTCAATGGTTCGCGCCGCCGCCCGCGTCGCCCGTCCCGGCGTCCGCGAGTATCAGGTCGTCGCGGCGGTCGATCACGCCTGCCGATGGCGAGGAGGGATGCCGGGCTTTATCTCGATTGTAACTACGCACGGAGAAGTATTGCACAACCGAGTATGCAATGAGACTCTCAAAGCCGGCGATCTGTTGGTTTGCGACATCGGAGGCGAATCGGCCGAGCACTACACCGGCGATATCACTCGTACCTTTCCCGTTGGCGGCCGGTTTGATTCGCGTCAGAAGGATATCTATACGATTGTGTACAATGCTCAGCGAACGGCCATGGCCACGATGCGGCCGGGGGTTGAGTTTCGCGAAATTCATCGGCTGGCCTGCGTGGAATTGGCCCGGGGTCTGATCGCGATAGGGCTGATGAAGGGCGATCCCAATCAGGCCGTCGCGGCTGGGGCTCACACGCTGTTCTTTCCGTGCGGGTTGGGCCACATGTTGGGACTGGATGTTCACGATATGGAAGGTCTGGGAGAGGATTTCGTCGGCTATACTGGGACGATCCGTCGCAATCCGGCCTTCGGCTTTAAGTCCCTCCGGCTGGCCAAACCCCTCGAACCGGGCTTTGTCGTCACCGTCGAGCCGGGGATCTATTTAATTCCCGACCAAATCGACCGTTGGCAGGCAAGACAACAATGCGGCGATTTCATCGACTTTGAGGCCCTTCAGAAATGGCGGGACTTCGGCGGGATCCGAGTTGAAGATGTAACTCTTGTAAAAGAAAGAGGTTGCAAGATTTTGGGGTCCGAATTTGCCTCCACGGCCGATCAACTTGAAGAACTGATCCAGTCCGAGCAAGCTGGAACAAATTGCCCATTTTAACATCCTTTTCCGTACGATTTGCCTTCGATCCACTGAAATTGATATAATAAGCGCTGATTTTATGATTTTTCGGCCAGAACAAGTAGAACAAAAGGGCGTAATCTTCAACATCCAGCGATATTCCGTGCACGATGGGCCCGGGATCAGAACAACTGTTTTTATGAAGGGTTGTCCACTTCGGTGCTCGTGGTGCCACAATCCGGAAGGGCTGGAATCACGGCCGGAGGTGGTCATTTACGACGGTTGTATTCATTGCGGGCGATGCGAGTTGATTTGCCCGAAATGCGGAATGCCGCTTTCTGCTGAAACGAATGAGTTAAAGGGCATAATTTGTTGTCATTGCGGGGCTTGTGTTCCGCCCTGTCCAACAGGTTCGCGGCGCGTAATTGGCCGGGAGATGACGGAATCTGACATATTGCAAGAGATTGACAAGGACAGGATCTTCTACGAGGACTCTGGCGGGGGGGTGACCTTCTCCGGAGGCGAACCATTATCGCAAGCAGAGTTTGTGAAAGCAGTATTATCACGATGTCGTCAGGAAGGAATCCATACGGCCGTCGATACTTCGGGGTATGGGCGGCAGGAAGACCTGCTATCACTGGCGGAAGTGACGGATTTGTTTTTGTTTGACCTGAAATTGATGGATGACGAAAAACATAAACAGTACACCGGTGTTTCTAACCGGCCGATCTTGGACAATCTGTCGGCTCTGGCCAAGGTATATCGCAATATCTGGCTACGGGTTCCGATTATCCCGGGTATTACCGATGATGCGGAGAATCTCGACATGATCTCCGAGCGAGTATCTGAATTGCCGTCCGTACAACAGGTATGTTTACTGCCGTATCACAAGACGGCGGCCGCAAAATTCAAGCGGATGGGCCTGCCATATCCTCTGGAAAATATCCAACAGCCGAATCCTGAAACGATGGAATCCCTGCGAATGCAATTTGTCGCGAAGGGGCTTCCTGTGACGATTGGAGGTTGACGCATGAACGAACGAACCGCCCGCCTTCGGAAGAAGAGTCTCGAAGCGGTGCCGCGAATCAGTTGCGAACGGGCACGGCTGATTACGGAGTTTTACTCTGCAAACGAGGGGTTGTATCCGGTCCCGGTGATGCGGGCCAAATCGTTTCACTATCTTTGTGAACACAAAACGATTTATATCGGCGAAGATGAGCTGATCGTCGGCCAGCGCGGACCGGCGCCGAAGATGGTTCCCACCTATCCGGAGTTGACCTGCCATTCGCTGGAGGACCTGCGGATTCTCAACACGCGGCCCAAGACGAGGTATCTGGTGGATGATGAGTGCCTGAGGACTTACGAGGCCAG
Organism: Phycisphaerae bacterium; assembly: GCA_012517095.1. Taxonomy (GTDB): domain Bacteria; phylum Planctomycetota; class Phycisphaerae; order Sedimentisphaerales; family Anaerohalosphaeraceae; genus FEN-1350. The sequence goes on from JAAYVQ010000056.1 coordinate 7,952, forward strand.
CGTGATTCCATACTGGTCCAAGCGAAACATGCGGAGCCGGATCTTCTCTGATATGGAACCGAAATGGTTGGATTCATACAACGCCGGGATCTTTACCGAATTCATGGAGCAACGAGCGCCGGGGCATACGGTGCTGGATGACAAGATTTACCACAAAGGAATGCTGGGTTTTAAGCGGGATATCGATGACACCATCGAGCGACTTGATTTCCTCAACGATCCGAATGCACTGGCCAAGCGAGATCAATTGAAGGCCATGAGCATCAGTTGTGATGCGGTCATTCTTTTTGCGCAACGGCACGCGGATATGGCCGAACAACTGGCCGCCCAGACCACCGACCCCAATCGCCGCGCCGAGCTGGAAAAGATCGCCGAGGTCTGCACGCATGTCCCCGCCAATGCCCCGCGCAATTTCCATGAAGCCCTTCAGTATTACTGGTTCTGTCATCTGGCGGTCATCACAGAATTGAATGGATGGGATTCATTCAATCCGGGCCATCTGGATCAGCATCTGTTGCCCTTCTACGATCGCGGACTGGCCGAGGGGACGCTGACGAAGGAATCAGCCCGAGAGTTGGTGGAATGTTTCTTTATCCAGTTCAATAATCATCCCGCGCCTCCGAAGGTGGGCGTGACCGCGGCTGAGAGCGGGACCTTCACCGACTTTGCGAATATCAATATCGGCGGGCTTTTGCCTGACGGCTCCGATGCGGTCAACGAAATTTCGCATATCCTTTTGGATATCGTCGAGGATATGCACCTCTTGCAACCGAGCACGAACATTCAGCTTTCGCGGAAAAATCCCGACAGCTTTCTCAAGCACGCCCTGCGCGTGGTACGATGCGGGCATGGTTTTCCGTCGATCTTCAACGCGGATGCGGTCGTCGCCGAACAGCTTCGACAGGGGAAGTCGCTGGAGGACGCCCGCGCGGGCGGTTGTTCGGGCTGCGTGGAGGTGGGGGCCTTCGGCAAGGAGGCGTACATCCTGACGGGCTACTTCAATCTCGTCAAGGTGCTGGAGCTGACGCTACACAACGGCGTCGATCCGATGACAGGCAAACAACTCGGCCTGCAGACGGGTCCGGCTGAATTGTTCGGCAGTTATGAGCAGCTCTTCGAGGCGATCCGCAGACAGCTTGCGTATTTCTTAGACATCAAGATCGCCGGAAACCGAATCATCGAAAGGCATTATGCCGAGCGGATGCCCGCGCCATTTTTGTCGGTGATCATCGACGACTGCATTGCCAAAGGGCTCGATTACAACGCCGGAGGGGCTCGGTACAACAACACCTTCATTCAGTTTGTGGGCTTGGGGAGCATCACCGATTGCCTGTCGGCAATCAAGGATCTGGTTTTCGACTCTCGGCAGGTTCGAATGGAGGATCTGGTGGCGGCAATGGATCGCGACTTTGTGTCCGATGAGCCGCTGCGGCAGCGGCTGCTGAATCGCACGCACAAGTATGGCAACGACGATGACAACGCCGATGAGCTGATGATCGATGTGTTTAATAGTTGCTTTGAGATGGTGGATGGCCGGCCCGACACGCGCGGCGGACAGTATCGCATCGAAATGCTGCCGACGACCTGCCATATCTATTTCGGTCAGGTCACCGGGGCGATGCCGGACGGCCGCAAGGCCCATCAGCCGGTGTCCGAGGGGATTTCGCCGGTACAGGGCGCCGATCGGCGCGGGCCGACGGCGGTGGTTAAGTCCGCGGCCAAGATGGACCACATCAAATCCGGCGGCACGCTATTGAACATCAAGTTTGCACCGGCGCTGGTGGCCGACGACCGGGGGATCGACAACTGGGCGTCGCTGGTCCGCGGGTACTTCAAGATGGACGGCCACCATGTCCAGTTCAATGTCGTCACGGCCGAAACGCTCCGAAAAGCCCAAGCCAATCCTCAAGAACATCGAGACTTAATTGTCCGGGTGGCGGGGTACAGCGATTATTTTTGCGATCTGTCGGTGGAATTGCAGAACGAGATCATCGCCCGGACGGAACATGCGGGATTTTGATTCGACTGCCAAGGTAGATTGTGGAATTATCGCTGCTTTAGATCTGGATCCGGAAGCAGGATTTCAGTCAGAATCGCACCCATCGTAGCCAGGATCGTGAAGGAGAAAATCCTCCATACACCCGAATAGATCACGGTTTTGGTCGTCAGTTCGACCTGTTCGGCGGTGATCAGGCCGGTCGCAAGGGTGGTGACGATTCCCAGCAGCAATCCGCCGATGGCTCCGGCCACGATCCTACGCCACAACACCGCGCCTCCGGCCGACAGGGTTATGCCGGCCCCCAGACTCCCCGACACAGCCAGGACCAGATACCAGACCTCCCGGAGGGTCGGCATCGACTCGACTCGTTGCACAAGCCACAGTTCGGCGCCGAGCCAGAGCGCGGCGGCGATCGCCACGCAGACCCCCACGGGCCAAACCCGCGGGGAAAGGGATTGCCGCAATTCGGCGCGGCGGCGCATCCGCCGACGGATCGTTAGCGGCCAGTTATAACAAAGGTCATACACTGCGCGTTCCAGCAGCGCTCCATGTTCACCAAAAACCGGCACAATATGGACGGCATCAGTTGCCCAGTGTCCGGCCATGAATCGAGCCAAGGCCGGATAGCGATAGGTCATCTGGATCGGGAAGGCCAGATAGCCCACATACTTGAAGAAGCTCAGAAACAGGGCGATGTTGTAATTGGCGAAATCGCGCTCTTTGATCGCCAGCCAAACCGTATAAAGACCCCGACACATCGATCCTGGCGAAATGGGGATCACCTGAAACAGACCGATGATCGCACCGGATTTGGCGATCCTTTCCGCCTGATCCATGTCGGGATGGGCTAGGTAGTACCAAGTCGCAATTGAAAACGAAACTAATTGAGTCACCGGTAGAGTCATCAAGTGAACAACCAGACTGACCAGATACTTCTGGATATACGGTTCGTAAATCTGTGATTTAATCGTTGTCGCATCGTCTTCGGTCAGAATATGTTTCCGTTTGCCCTCCTCGACCATGTCGCGCATCCACTGCGTCCGCATCTCGGCATTAAAGTACAAATGAAACGGCCGCGCGAACAAATACCACAGCTTGTCGGTGCGAAACTCCCCATCCAGAATGAACCGGTGCAATCCCGCCGGCGTGATCCAACTCAGCAGTCGGTGAACTGCATAATTGGGAATCGAACGGGTCATCCGCAACGCTTGCCCTTCGTTGACTCGCCCGCTGCGGTACCACCGCGTCGCCATTTCGGCAACGCGGCCCCGCAAGGCCCGAACAAAATACGCCGGGCTGCTCAGGACACCCGAATAATGGGACCGCCATTCCGGCCGACCCCAGCTCTTTCGCAGCACACGGCCGATGAACGGAATCAGCCCCACAAGGAAAAACAACATCGTCCGCCCCGGACACTCACGGAGTTTTTTCTCGGACGCATCATCGACCAGGTTTCGTACGCGCCAACCGGTGATTGAACTATTGCGTATCGTCTTCCAGAGCTTGCCGTCATAGAACAGCCGGATCCCGTTGTGCGTGATATCCGGAAGCGAGTTGCGATAGATATCTTCGCAGGCCTTCAATTCCGGTAACAGCGGCATCAGGTCGACGAATTCGGATTTATGGGCCGCGACAAATTGTTCAAGCTTGTTGAGATCTCCCCGGTCGAACTGGACCAGCGAACCGCGCATCATGCCTTGACCGATTAGCTTGAAATCGCCGGGACTCATGGGCAGGTAGGGCAACAACGCAAGTCCCGCGCGGAAATCCACTGCAATCAGGCCGGTTTCGGGATTATCGTTCGTGTCCAAACGCTTGAGGGCGTTGGGTTGGCTTTTGCAGGTACTCCACTCGTATTGACGGGCGAACTCATGAGCGCCCATCTCATGGAGCATTTCGACGAATTGTTGCATGAAGTCGTGTTTAGCTCGATACTCAGGCGAACCCAGCCGTTGGGGATCGAATGATTGTTTCTTCTTCCAGCGTTTGAGGGTATCTAAGTGTTCATCGACTTCCAGACGCCAGGTCCGGCCGCTGACCCAGTCGCTCAGTTCCCCACAACTTCCGAGGGTCGAATCGACGAAAGTAACATGGATATCATTGACGGCATCGTCGCGGCCGAAACGGATCTTGGCCGCGCGGCGGATGAATTTCTGCCACAGTGCCCCCGCCCGTGCCGCAGCCGGATTGACCTGCAACTGGAACGGCCCCTGAAAACCGAGGGCATAGACGAAGTTGCGGAACAAGACCGAGAATCCGCTCGGCGGAATCAGGATCTTCATCGCAAAGATCTTCCCGACCTCCAATCCCGCAAACCCCTGTACCGCCTTCCCGTCCTTATCGATCCCCGTCACCGCGACCCGATACACCTGACCGGCGAATCCCCCTCCGACGAACCGTTCGATGCGGACTCGGATCGTGGCCGTTTCTTTTCCCGCAACCTCCATCGCTGGATAGGATAGTTCATCTCCCGCTTCATAGCGCTGGACCCGGAGGGGGCGGTGTAAATTCAAACCGCGCTGAAAGTCCGATAACTGCCTAATGGTTTCTACTGAATACGCTTGTCCCATTCATTTCCGCTTTCTATTGCCGGGTCCCTGTCATTCGATTCGGAATCCTAATGGATTATCGGCTTTTTGAACCCCACAAATCAAACGCAAACGCCTGTTTCCACAAGGCAAATTCAATTGGGAAAATCGCGATAGTTATCGAAGTGCGGTCCCTATACAATGGAAAGGTTCAAACAGTGGAAAGCTTGATCGACGGTGAATTGGAGATTATTACATGACAGGACATGCAAGCGGAAACAAAAGGGGGTTGGTCGTGATTGGATTAGCAGTTTTCGTCTGCCTTTTCGCTTCTCTGATATCTGCCGAAGACAAAACTCTCGGTTCGGATCAACCCCCAACAGGTTCTAATGAGATACTGGTTCTTTCCTTTTTTCGCGATAACGGACAGGCGGGAATCTCCTTCCAACAGCGACAGAAATCTCGGCCAATTGCGAAGAGTCCATCAAAGTGAATACCAGCCGTCCAGGCGAGTTTGCTGTAAATCATTATCTTTTCCGCAACTTACGGGAAGTTTTGAGGACTACCCATTCGCGACAAGACCGTTTGATCGGGCATCAGAATCGGATTGGCCGGCCGTTCATTTGTGTAAATGTACCATTCAAGAATTGAACGAAATCCGACCACGGGATATAATTTCGGAAACATCATAGAAAGCAGGAAATTGGATCGATACATTATTTTTTCCGAGCGCACATATGGGATTGTATCACCGAATTTCACCGCAATCGAAGGAATCAAACATGTATAAATTATCCATTTTTTGTCTTCTATCCTGGATGTTCTGCATCGGGATGGTCTCGCTGTATGCTCAATCCGGAGAAGGCGACCAATTTCTCGACGGGATCGGCGAGACCGCCTTGATCGCGCGTTACCTATTCGATGGGAATGTCGAAGACCGGTCGAGAAACCATCATCACGCGACCTTGCAGGGCGGGCCGGCCGTTTATGTCGAGGACAAACAGTTCGGCAAGGTGCTCTCATTGCCCGGGGGGGTCAACGGGGCCTATCTCCAGATTCCCGGGCAGGCATTGATCGGAACCGAGAGCTTCAGTATAGCCGGTTGGATTCAGGCCAAAGACACGATCTGTGGTCAGCGATTCTTTGACCTGAGACAGGGCCCTGACCGCTATTGTTATTGTGCGGCCATGGGCGAAGAGCGGGTCAATGGCTGCTGTGTTCGAATTACGGTTGGCGGTTTTGACCAGGAACAGGGACCCGCTACATTCGGGATTGAGGCCGGGCAATGGGTCCACCTGGCCGCTGTGCTGGACACCTCCGCGAAAACCCTGAGCTTGTATGTGGACGGCGTGCGCGTGGGGCAAAGTACCGGGGTGAATAGTTCCCTGGCTGAGATTCTTGATCCAGACGATACCGCCGTCCATCAGGTGACCATCGGGAAATCATTCGACGACGATACCCCCAACCTTTGCGGAAAACTGCACGACATTCGCTTTTACAGCATCCCCCTGAGCGATAAACAGGTAGCCGTGATTCGCAACAATGCCATCTCGGACAAGAAAAGCACGGCCGTTGAAGAAGATAAGACCCCTGGGCAGGTAACGACCCAAGGCAAGGAAGGTACCCACCCTTTATTCAAAGGATTGATTGGTGTGCCGGATATCACAGTCCAAACGATTGTCGGGAATTTGCCGCATCTGCCGTATTTCATTCCGGCAACCTATCGTGACAAAACCGATGGCCCTCCGGTCCGGGTGATCTGGCCTGCCCCCCCGGATAACCGAGATGTTACACAACCCGGAATTTATACACTGACCGGTTTTGTACCCGGAACCGCGTTTAAGCCCATGGTTACCGTAACCGTGTTGGCCAAATCCACCTCTGATCCTTTTCCTCAACTCAAATTGAAGCCGTTTCCATTGGGGCAGGTGATTTTGAATCTCGATCCGGACGGGCGGGCGACTTTATTCATGAAGAATCGCGACAAGTTTATTCAGGGCCTGGCCAAAACCGATCCCAATTCTTTCCTGTATAATTTCCGCGATGCCTTTGGGCAGCAACAACCCAGGGAAGTTCGCCCATTGAGGGGATGGGACGATCAGACCACACGCCTGCGAGGTCATGCCAGTGGTCATTACCTGTCGGCCATTGCCCAGGCATACGCCGGCACCACCTACGACGATACGCTGCACGCCAACTTCGCGCAGAAAATGGACTACATGATTGATGTCCTCTATGATCTGTCGCAAAAATCCGGCAAGCCGGTGACGCCGGGCGGTCCGTGTAACGCCGATCCGACGGCAGTCCCGCCCGGTCCGGGCAAGAACGGTTACGACTCCGATTTGAGCCGGGAGGGTATCCGCACGGACTACTGGAATTGGGGCCAAGGATATATCAGCGGGTATCCGCCCGATCAATTCATCATGCTCGAACAGGGAGCGACCTATGGCGGCAACAATAACCAGATTTGGGCTCCGTATTATACCCTGCACAAGATCCTGGCCGGCCTGCTGGACTGTTACGAAGTCGGGGGCAACCCAAAGGCCCTCGAGATCGCCAAGGGCATGGGGATTTGGATTTATCAACGCCTGAAGGTGGTTCCTGCGGAAACGCGCATTCGAATGTGGAATCGTTATATTGCCGGAGAATACGGAGGGATGAACGAGGTCCTGGGGAGGTTGTATCGGATTACCGACGACAAGCGGTTTCTGGAGTGTGCCCGGTTATTTGACAACATCGACTTTTTTTTCGGCAATGCCGCGCACGGTCACGGCCTGGCCAGGAATGTCGATATGATCCGCGGTAAGCACGCCAATCAGCACATCCCGCAAATCATCGGCTCGCTGGAGACCTACAAAGGTACCCAGAGTCTCGATTATTATCATATTGCCGAGAACTTCTGGGATCTCTGCACAAACTGCTATATGTACTGTATCGGCGGTGTGGCCGGGGCCAGAAATCCCAACAACGCAGAGTGTTTCACGGCCCAGCCCAATACCCTGTATAGCAATGGATTCTCGAAAGGCGGACAGAACGAAACCTGCGCCACTTATAACCTGCTCAAACTCAGCCGCCAACTCTTCCTATTCGACCAGGACGGCAAGTATATGGATTATTATGAACGGGCCCTGTACAACCATATCCTGGCTTCCGTCGATGAGAACAATCCCGGCAATACCTACCATGTGACGCTTAATCCGGGAGCACGCAAAAGCTTCGGCAATGCCCGTATGGACGGCTTCACCTGTTGCAACGGAACGGCCCTGGAAAGTAACACCAAGTTGCAGGATTCCATTTACTTTAAAAGCATTGATGACAGCGCTCTGTATGTCAATCTCTTTGTACCTTCGACCTTGATTTGGCCGGAGAAAAATGTGACCATTATTCAACGAACCCGATTCCCGTATGATGATACGACCACCCTGGCCGTAACCGGAAGCGGTCCCTTTGTCCTCCATGTGCGTGTTCCCAAATGGGCCACTCAAGGTTTCGTCGTCAAGATCAACGGAGAAAACCAAGCTGTGAAGACCATGTGCGGAAGCTACCTTTCCCTGGATCGGACATGGCGGAATGGCGATACTGTTGAGTTCAAGATGCCGATGGATTTCCATCTCTATCCGGTCATGGACCAACCCAACATCGCCAGTATTTTCTATGGTCCAATCCTATTGGCTGTGGAAGAATCACAATCTCTTTCAACCTGGCGGAAAGTTACGCTGAATGCAAACGACTTACGAAAGTCTTTCACCGGCGATCCCGGTAACCTGCGATTCAGCACCAACGGCGTGAACCTCCGGCCCTTTTTTGAAATGTACAGTCGTCATTCGGTATATCTGGATATTACCCTTGAATGAACGCGAGGAGTTTCCTATTCGCAAGGAATTCGAATCGTAGCATCGAACTCTCCAGAGCCAAGCCAAGAAAAGGGATTACCTTTTCCCGTAGAACAGAAAAAATAGGACTGTCAAGATTCCTCTCTTCAATCCTATTTCCTCCTCTTGCTTCGGCAGGTTTATCCACGATTCAGCTATACCCTACCGGTATTTTCCATATCTCGTTTAGACCGTCGCCGTGGTCACATTCGGATTGAAGCTTATTGGATTTCCACAAAGATCGGTATTCCCTTGTCCACCGCCGATGGCCGCAGGTCCGCGATCGAGACATCTTCTTTGCACTACGGACAAGCATACTTAAACCGAACCTGCTGGAGAATGCCAAACGATGCCGGCCGGTAGTCCAGTTGCTCGGTTACTTCCTGACCGATAACCCTCTTGGCTACCCCACAACTGCCGCAGACCAACGCCTCCGGCTCCGGATGGAGTTCGATCCGTTCCCGGGGCAGATCCGCCGGCAAAAGCTTGCGGCCGGCATCCGTGGCAATCAACATCTCTTCGATTTTGAAATTCTCTGGAACACATCATTCCGGACATTGTACAGAGAGTACATCCATTGAAAATGTTTCACCCCAAATCGCAAAAACGAAAATCATTTTCGAGGAGAACCACGATCGATCCCGTCACCCCGACGCCTCCGACGGCAGGCGATAAGGGCGAAGAAATATCACAGGTAATGTACGGGTGGAATTGATCGCGGGCACCGGCGGCATCGTAGATTGCGGTGATCTTTTTGAGCAAGTCTTCAGCGCCGCCATAGACGGTCAGGGGTCTTGGCGCGATCATGCCCAGAATATCGGGGATATCGCAGACACGAAGAATATTGAGGAACTGCGGGGCGTCGGGGTCCATGTGGGAGGCGGGTGGATTTTGCAGGATCACGCCGCTGATTTTGTCATCCCAGAAGGCGGCG
>JAAYVQ010000416.1 GCA_012517095.1 Phycisphaerae bacterium
TATGGCTGTGGACTCGACGGAGCGAGTCCCTCCAAATGGATTCGATACCTGCCGGGGATTGACCCTTTTGACACCCTCGACGGTTCCGTGACTTCCGGATATCGGCATCGTCGATGTTGATTTTTTCGGATGGATCGCCTATTCTGATACATGAGCCAACGGAGACATGTGGAAGAGAAACCGAAAAACGGATCGGGGAATTCTCAAATGCGAGCTTGCCTTTTTCGAATCACAATCGTCTATCTCCTCCTTTTCCTGGGTGCCGTCCACGCCGAGCGGAGTCTGCGATTTTCGGCCGGCACGGAGGCCGAGGCCCGGGCCTGGCAAAAGGCCGCACGGGAGAAGCTTTTTGCCTTGATGATGGGCGGCCAGCGGCCGGAAACGGTACCGCCGGATGTGAAAATTCTCCGACGAATCGAAGATACGGCACATGGATGCGTGTTGGAAGAAATTACGCTGCAAACTCTCGCCGATCGCCGGGTTCATGCCTGGCTGGCCAGACCTGTTCACCCCAAAGGCAAGGTTGGCGCCGTCCTGGGAATTCACGGCCACGGCGGCAGCGGCGAACAGATCGTGCGCGGCCTGGGCCTGTATTGGTACGGCCGGACGATGATCGAGATGGGTTATGTCGTCATCGCCCCGGATGTCGGCCAGCACGAATTGCAGCACGCCGATTGGTCGTTGATGGGCGAACGGGTCTGGGATGCGCTGTGCTGTCTGGATTATGCGGCGTCGTTGCCGGAGGTGGAACCGGATCGGCTTGCGGTGGCGGGCCTGTCACTGGGGGGCGAGACAACTATGTATATCGCCGCGATGGACGAGAGGATCAAGATCGCCTGCAGCAGCGGCTGGCTGACGACCGTGCCGAACATGAAGAACGGCCATTGCGGGTGTTTCAATTTTGCCGGGCTGGAAGAGACCTTCGATTTCGCGGATATCTTCGCATGCGTCGCGCCGCGGACGCTGGTTTGCGAACTGGGCGAGCAGGAGCGTGCTCCCGGCGGATTTCCGGTTGCGATCGGCCAAGCGGCATTCGAGGAAATTCAAGCGGCGTATCGGGTCTTCAATGCCGAATCGAATCTGACGCTGACGGTTCATCCCGGGCCGCATGTGTTCAACGGGCGGGACTTTTTCCCGAAGCTGCGGGCAGTGCTGGGTCAAATCCATCGGCCAATCCCGGACGATGCGGCGGCCGTCGCATGGGCCCGCTTTTCCGATGGGCCGGAATCGCTGGACGGTACGCCCTATCACTGGCTGGGACGGACGGAACTGCGGGTGACCTTTGATGTGCGGCCACGGCCGGGCGATGCGCTGGAGTTGGGTTGGGGAGCCAAGGGCGATACGCGAGAGGCGATTGTCGTTGTCAACGGAAGAAGCCAGACCGTGCGCGACGGCGGACACTGGGGCTTTCGCTGGATTCGAGTGCCGATTCCGGAAGGGATTGATGGAGACAATTACACAATTGACCTTCGACGGGGACAGGGACAACAGGCATTCTTCAGCGAGATTCGATTGACGGCCATTGGCGGTGATGACAAACGGCCCGAATTCGGGAAGTCAAACCACAAGGCCCAAGTTGTGTTATTCTCGGCAGATTCGGCCAATTCCGGCGAGGCCTTTCCTCAGATGCGAACGATCTGGGACCGCCAAACTCCCATCCTCGATCTGCCGGCCGATGATCCCACCGCAGGATTCTATCACCAAGCGGAACAGAATTCACGGATGGCCAATGAGGCCTTGTATCGTTGTCGTCGTTTTGTCGATGGCTGGCTGGCCCGAGCGGATCCCGATACTGGCCTGATCCCGCGCAATCTTCGCGAAAGCGACTTCTGGAACGGGCGCGATTCGGCGGCGGACAACTACCCCTTCATGGTCCTGACGGCGGCGATCACGGATCGGAAACTTCTGGAGGAACGATTGCTGGAGATGTTGCGGACCGAAACGCGGCTGACTTGCCGCATCGACCGATTGCCGGATGATTATTCATTTTCCAAAAAGGGCTGGCGGCGCGACGCACCCGATCTGGATGCAATGATTTTCGACGGGGCCGAGTATGTTAAAGACGGCCTATTGCCGATTACCGAATGGATGGGGGAAAGCCCATGGTCGCAGCGGATGATCGGGATCGTTGATGATATCTGGAAAAACGCGCTGATCGATACGCCCTTCGGAAAAATCCCTACGACCAATTTCGAGGTCTGCGGCGATCTGCTCCAGGCCAACTCGCGGCTCTTCTGGTTTACGGGCGATCGGAAATATCTCGACTGGGCTATTCGTCTTGGCGATTATTTTCTGCTCGGCAACCATCATCCGACCCGCGATCTCGAGCCACTTCGACTGATCGATCATGGATGCGAAGTGATTAATGGCCTGACGGAACTGTATGTGGCCGTCTCATTTGTACTTCCGGAGAAGAAGAAAGCGTATGAACAGCCGATGCATGAGATGTTCGACTGCATTCTGGCTAAAGCACGAAATGATGACGGCCTGCTCTTCTCCTGGTTTAATCCGAAGACAGGCGAGCACAGCGCGGATCTTTGCGACACCTGGGGTTATGACTACGACGGCTTCTATACGCTGTGGCTGATCGACAAAACCCAGGCCTATCGCGATGCGGTGCGCAAAGCGCTGGGCAATCTCAAGGGCAAGTATATCGGCGCCTGCTGGGGCGACAAGAGCGCCGACGGTTTCGCCGATTCGATTGAGGGAGCGATCAATCTCTACAACCGCGAGCCGGTCGAGTCGGCCGTGGACTGGATTGACAGCCAGATCCGGATGATGTGGGCGATCCAGAAAGCAGACGGTATCATTGAGGGCTGGCACGGCGACGGCAACTTCGCCCGGACCTCGCTGATGTTGGCTTTGTGGAAGACGCAGGGCTTAACGATTCGACCGTGGCGAGTGGATGTACGATTCGGTGCCGTTCGTCAGGGCGATACATTGCATGTTGTCATTGTCGCCGACCAGCCGTGGGAAGGACGGTTGGTTTTCGATCGGCCCCGGCACAAGCCGATCATGAAATTACCGATGGATTACACACGGATCAATCAGTTTCCGGAATGGTTTACGATAAACGAAACCGGACAATACGAAGTGAAAACCAAATTAAACCGGCAGCAAATCGCAACCGGGGCCGACTTGGCCGCCGGAATCCCCATTCGACTCTCAGACAAAGAAGTAATTCCGCTGCAGGTACGCCCGATCCCGCTGCCATAGATCATCCTGGGCTTTTGAATCCGGAATCACAAATCAATCGATTTGTCTTGACATTGCCGCGCTAACCGGATATTTCACCGAATCTGCATATTTTCGATGAACATAATTGACTTACTGTCTGTAATATAAGGAGTTATGACGCTTCTTAACTTCAGACAGAAAGACCATCAAGCATGACAGGCTGCATCGCACCGACATTCGTATTTTCAAAGCAAAAATCCCGAACGATCTGCGCCGATTTTCAGGGCGGATCCCAGACCTCCGACGCCGGAGCCCCACTGTTACGGGAGGTGGATCGCAAACTGGGTCTGATCGATGCCTTCGATCGCAGCATCCCCGATCACATCGTACTGCCGCGTCGGCCTATGGTACGACAACGGACTTGAAGTTGGTCTACTTTTTGGCATTTTACACCTCCCGTACAGTTCAAAAGTGTAGTCATAAGTGTAGTACAGGAAATGCCGAAGCTGGATGACAAGTCGATGACAAGACCCTAATCCCTTTAGTATCAAGAGGTTAGGGGAAATGGAGCCTATGAGATTCGAACTCACGACCTCTTGCATGCCATGCAAGCGCTCTCCCAACTGAGCTAAGGCCCCATCTTTAGACCTGTATTAGTATCGGAAAGTCGGGCGGAAGGCAAGAGTTTTTTGGAAAATCGGCGAAAAAAGTGGGGTCAGGAACCATCCCCCCCGGCATGGCGGCTTAGCCAGTTTTGAACAAACCGGCGCGCCTGTAGAGGGGTTTGGATCTGATCGGACAATTGAGCGACATAGAGATCCTCGGCGATGCGGCCAACCATTGGGCCGGGAGTCGCACCGAGCGCCAGAATTTCGTGGCCGTTGAGGAGGGGCTTGGGTGCGATATTCACACCCTTTAGGGTATTGATTCGTCGCCGCAGAATAGTGAGGGGCGTTTGGGGCAGAGAACGACTCTTGAGGATGGCCCTCTGGAGATCAAACAGATCGCGGACATATGGACTGACGAGAAGCCGCTTAAGCGGGGCCAGACCCATTGAGTCCTCGAGCAGGCATCCGCGATGTTCGAGGAGCCAGGACAAATGCCGAAACTGTTCGCGACTCAGTTTGAGATATTCACACTGCGACAGCCCGATTTCGGTCGGGGTTTCGGCGAAAAATGCCGCCAACGCCAAGGGCAGGCCGATCCGGCGACGCAAAGCGGAAAGGACGGCAACGCCGCCGTTTGCGCAAACCGCATCCAGACCGGGGAAAACGGCGGCACAGAGGGAGCTATCCACCAACAATCGCGCGCCGACGGCACGGGCCGGATGGGTCAGGATGGCTTCCAATTCGGCTGCGATGCGTTCGCCGCTGATACGGGTGATTTTGTCGGCATGTCGGAGGATCGCGTCCCAGGTCGCAGGTTCGATGACAAATCCAAGTTGCGTGGCAAAACGCACCGCCCGAAGCATTCGCAGATAATCTTCTCCAAAACGGCGGTCGGGATCGCCGATGGTCCGGAGAAGCTTTCGCCGGAGGTCTTGTTGACCCTCGACATAGTCGCTAATTTCCCTCCGGATTGGATCATAAAACATGCCGTTGACCGTGAAATCCCGGCGGGAGGCGTCTTCGGCCGCGCAGGTAAACCGGACCTGGTCGGGGTGCCGGCCGTCGGCGTAACCGGACTCCGTGCGAAAGGTGGCGACTTCGACCTGTGCGTTTTTGATCAGGACCATAACAACGCCGAACTTGGCGCCGATTCGCAGGGTGCGGCGAAAGAGAGCCAGAATCTGTTCGGGGCGAGCGCTGGTGGCGACATCGTAATCCTTGGCCCGCCGTCGCAGGAGCATATCGCGGACACAGCCGCCCGCAAACAGGGCTTCGAAGCCGGCCTTGCGAAGCCGACGAACCACGAAGACGGCGGCGGAACGGTTGGACGGCCGAACGGGATTCACGACGAGGCCTCCGCGATTCCGCATTCCAACAGGGTTACGGCAGTAGTCCCCCACAGTCGATGATCGATGGATCGCAGTCCGCCGTATTGCGGCAGGATATTAGATCGTTCGTGGGCGCGAACAACCACCAATCCCCCCTGCCGCACCTGCTGCGAAATGAGCGACAACAATTTTCCCAACGGAGAAAGGAGGGAAGTGTCCTGACTCATTTCATACGGCGGATCGACAAAGACCAGATCATAGTCGGGCCGATCGGGACAACCGGAGGGAACCGGCGCGCCGGACTTGAACGCATTGCAGGCGATGACGCGACTTCGGTCGCCATAGCCGGCTTTGGCGATATTGCGCTCCAACAACGGGGTGACCTGACGGCCGCTGTCGATAAAGGATACCCATCGGGCCCCGCGGGACAGACACTCCATCCCCATCGAGCCGGTGCCGCAAAACAGGTCCGCAATAACGCCATTTTCGATCATGTTATACTTATACAAGACATTGAAGAGCGATTCCTTGGCGCGATCGGTGATCGGCCGGGTTCGCATGTCTTTGGGCGCAAACAGGTTCATCCCGCGATGCGTGCCGGCGATTATTCTCATCCGTCCGCCTCCAGGCCCAGATCGTGGATCATTTGACGGTCCTCGGCAACGGATCGCCCGGCCGTGGTCAGGTAGTTACCGGACATAATGCTGGTGCAGCCAGCGTAGAAAACCCAGCTTTGCAGGTCGCGAAGGTTGGTCACCCGCCCCCCCGCCACTTTTAACTGGGTTCGCGGCAGAATGAAACGATAAAGAGCGATGATCCGCAGGATTTCCCGGGGTTGGAGCGTCGGTTGATCGGCCAGGGGCGTCCCGGGAATCGGATGCAGGAAATTCATCGGGACGGTGTCGGCTCCGAGGGCCCGCAGCTCCAATGCCATGTCGATCCGGTCGGCATCGGTTTCACCCAGGCCGAAGATGCCGCCGGCACAAACGCCCAGACCGACCTCGACGGCGGCGCGGATGGTATTGACGCGGTCATCGTAGCCGTGGGCCGAGACGATGCGGGGAAAATGGCGGCGGGAGGTTTCGAGGTTGTGGTTGTAACGCTCCAGCCCCACGGCACGGAGACGGCGGAGTTTGTCGGCCGAGAGGATGCCCAACCCGGCACAGACGCCGATGCCGATCTCGTCGCGGATCCGGGGAATAAGCCGTTCGAGCCGAGCCAGTTCGGACTCGCTGACGGTCCTGCCGGAATAGACCATTCCGAAGCGGGGTACGCCGTTCTGTTTGGCCTCGGCGGCGGCGGCGAGAATCTCATTGTCCGTCAGCAATCGCGCCGTGCGATCGACGGGCGTCTTGTAGCGCGACGACTGGGCACAGAAGGCACAATCCTGATCGCAACCCCCGAGACGGCCGGGAACAATCGAACAGAGTTTGACGCGGTCGCCGAAAAAACGACGGCGGATCGAATTCGCCCAGAAGAGCAAACTGTCAAGGTCCTGATCGACCTCCCCGGCCAGGGATTCGATCTGCGGTCGGTCCAACAGCGATCCGCCGAGAACCTTTTGTGCGGCGGCTTCAATTCGGGAATTCATGACCGGTTCGTAAAGGGTTATTTGATCCATTGTCGAATGGGTTTAGCCAGTTTTCGAAAGGGTTCCATCGGCAGCATGACCGTCTGCCAGCGGGGACTCCGACAGGTCATATTCCGGGCATAATCCTCCAGACGAACGCCGTAGAAGGCGTATCGGCGGCGATCATACTCAAAGGTCTCGGCGCCGTCAGTCTCAATCTCGACACGGCGCAGATCGTAAGCGAAGACCAGCAGCGCATCGGCGGCGGGTTCCTGCCGCTGAAAGACCTGTTGCCACTGCAAGAGCCCTCGGATATCCTCACGAGTGACCCAGTTCTGCAAGCCGGAGAGGTTTCGGAGTACGGGGCCGGAAAATCCGCGGCCCTTGACTTCGGCCAGCAACAGGCGACGACCGTCCGGATAGAGGACAAAGTCGAACGACTTGAGCCGATCCCGGGCGAACCGGCGGCGGCGGGTCTGATCGACGCCGATATGCTGGACCCGGTTTTCCGCAAGCCACTGCCCGAAGGCGGCCTCGTAATGATTGACGAGGGATACCATGCCGACAGCTTAGAAACGGCGGCCGGAATTGTCAAGCGCCAGATATCACCGGGCATCCGGGACGCGATGAAGGGCGACCAATCGCGGCGATTCGTCGGGTTGGTCGACCGCGCTGCGGTCGAAGATGGCGATATAATGGCGGTCGGCATCGACATCGACGACCGTTTTCGACGGGTCCGTGGCATTGATCGCCACGCGCGGAGTGCCGATTCGGATGGCGATATAGGCCGTGAAGGTATCGCTGCGGACGGTGAAAATATTCGACATCCGCGAGAGGATCCAGTCCCGCTCTTCGATATCGTCGGTCATGGATGGATCGCCAACATTGTCGGCGGGATCGTCCTTCCATTTGGTCAAAAGGGATGCAATCGCCGAATTTTTCGTCGTATCGAATAAATCCGCAATCGAAGTAAACGGAGACGGCGATCCGACCCGAACAATCGCCTTGGCCAGATTGTCGGCGAATTGCTGTGGGTCCTCGCCGGTTTTCACGAAATCCGTCCGGGGAGGAATGGCGGCACGAATCACTTCCCACGAAGCGGTGTTGATATTGATCCGCCCCGGAAGGTTTCCGGCCGGTCGGTTGAGAAAACCGACATATCGGAGAACCTCCGGAGCGGACACAATATCGGTTCTGACATCACCCTCATTCGAAGCCAATCCCATAAAATGCGTGATCGCATTTGGGTCGTCGGCGGAGATCCACTCGCTGCCGAGGGTCAGAATCTTGTCAAAATCCCCAAGAGTCGAAAGGGGCTTGGAGACGGTCGCGGTGTTGTCGTCGGCCACGGGCATCTGGTAGGATTTCTTGTCCCCGGGAATCGTAACATTGTTCGGCTGACCGAGCGTATGCGTGGCTGTTTGTCGGACGATTTCTACTTCCTGTGCCTGAGCGAATTTCCAGGCGCGGTCATCGCGTTTAAGCGTGTTCGTTCCATCTCGAATCAGTTGAATCACCTGATCCCGCGTGGTACCATCGACAGTCAACCAGGTCCGTCCTCCTTTACCGTCGGGAATCGGTCTCTGAAGAAGGATCACATCATTGCTGACAAATCCGGAGCCCAGTTGCGCCCACTCGCAGGTCGGAGTATTGTTCGGCAACACCCCCCAATTGGTATTCCGCAGGACAAACCGGCCGGGAGTGTTGGTAGTACCTTTCGGAACGGTACTATTGCTCGCCGTGAACACCAATATTTTGGGGTTACTCTTGGGATTCCCCGCAATGACTCGCCATCCTTCCAAGCGGATATCCTGATCGTAAGGATTGACGAACTCGACCGCAAACTGTCCGATACCGCTGGCGGAGAAAGAACAATACAATTCCGAAATAAACGGCTGGCGTTCGTAACCATAGACGATATGAGAATCCAGTCCGAAGTCAAAACGCGAATCGGAGGATAGATCGATGGTGTTACCCGAAACGGTACGGGAGGCCTCGCGGATGAGCTGTCGGACGAGGGCTTCGTCAATAAAAGTGGGATCAGGATTGCGCTGGGAACCGAAATTGTAAGGGGTACTGCTGTAAAATGGGCCCGGAGTAGAGCCGGTGGTATCGTCCAGATAGTCGATCATGTTTGCGACGACCTGAGCGGCCTTTCGTGCGGCCTTGTTGAGTAACCGCCGAGAATGTTTGGGATCGGCCAGATCGGCACGAATCTGATCGATCGTCAGCGTCGAATCTTCTTCCATGAGTCCGTAACGGAGGTAATAGGCCCGCAGGGCATAGAGTAAATGCAGGATTGCCTTGCGGGATTCAGGGGTAGGGGCAATGACCAGCCCCCGTGTATCGGCGGCCGAACCATTGGCGGGCCAGATTACAGACATTACGGTATCCAAGTACGCCAGCTTCTGGGCTTTGGCGGCGGGATCAACCTCTTGCACATACGCCGTCCGGAGGGATTCGACGATCGGATCCAGGATCATGTCCGGCCCCGATCGGATATTGCGATCGAAACTGTAGAAGGTGCAGATATGGCGACGGTCATACTTCCAGCGGAAGTCGATCTTGGCCTCCTGATCCAGATTCGGCGCCGAGGGCGGATAATAAGCCCCGCTTTTGTCGTCAAAGTTAACCGGACTCATCCTGATCTTCCAGCCGTCAAAGGAAGTCCGTTCGTAGGTTTTCCCACCGGCGACAAAGGGTGATTCCGCTTCATCCGTAAAGGGGATTTGAGGAACCGCATACAATCCGCCGCCGGCATCGAGCGTATAATTGGCAACATCGAGCCGTTCAAAACGGGCCTCAAAAGCTGTAGTCAACAACAGCCGATTTCGGATTTCGAGTTCGTCGGCCAGATCGAAGAGGCGATACCGGGTGGAATCCGGTTTTTCGATATTCAGGATGACTCGATTGTGATATTGCTCGACCGTGTCGGGGGTAGCGGCCGGATCGACCATCCGGGCCAATCGAATCCGATTGGCCAGATTGGCATCATTTGCCGCATTCTGAAAATCCCGATCGGACCCGCGACGGAAACGCTCATAATCGACGGCCGAAAGGTATTGGCCGTCGCTGGTCGCTTCCAGTTTGAAGGCGGTATTGAGATTGAGCATGGCGCAGTTATCGAGAATCCGCACAGCCGAATAGATCGGCTGGCCTTTGGAGGAATTGATGTTGGGAAGCTTGACCCAGATACTGTCCCAGACGCCGTCGCCATCGGCATCGGCTTTCGGCAATGAACTGTTGGATGAAATCTGGGGGGCACCGATCTGGTTGGTCGAATGATAATACAGATCCGGACCTACCTTCATGCCCGGACCCATGAGACCATATACATAAAATCCTGAAATCCCATAAACATCGAAATACAGATCCGATACATTGGACCAGGTTACGATATCGTTTCTCAAATCATCCGGGCTGACCGTATTCACCTCGGACCATCCGGGGTTGATGCTCATGAGCCAGGGGTCGTCATTTCCCGCAGCATCGTATCGTTCATTGTACTTAACCGCCGTACCCGGCATATTTTCAGAGGCACCGCTGCACAAACGGGCCTGTCGTTTGGCTCCGAACAAATCATCGACGAGGACTTTTTCGATACGATCGACGACGGCATCGACCCCGGCCGACAGATCGCGATCGACATTGGCCGAGGCGCTGGTGGCCTGCTCGATCCGCGAGGCCAGGACAAACATCAGGCCGATCAAACTGAGCAGGACCGTCAGGACGACGACAAGGATCATCGCCGAACCGGATCGTCCGACCGACCGGGCATAAATTGAATTGTCGTGTACAGGAATCATGGCCGTTCCCCCGTCCCTACTTCAGATAGACGATATGGGTAAAGGTCTTTCCATCTTTGAATACGCCCCTGGAATCATAGAGGGTGAAGGTAAATTTCAGGGCCTTGCCGGGTCCGGGCGGGTTTTGCCAATTCCCGCCGCCCGAATATAACGCCGCCAGCATTCCGCTGCCCATCGAAGCCGGGAGGAGACGGGCAAAATCGGAATCCGCCAGATTTCCGTCGCCGTTGGGATCGACCTCGGGGTACCAGCGGCCCGATTTGGGTCTTTGGCCCGCGGAGATATTTTCCGCCGGGTACTCATACCAGCACTGGATCTTAAACTCGCCGACCCCCTGGCCAAAGATCAGATGAGGATTTGTCACCGGCCGGATCGTGGAATCCACAATCAATCCCCCCGCCGGACCGGAAAAGCTTCCTCTATGGGTCAGAAACGGGGAGTCCGAATCGCTGGCCGGCAGGTTAAGGGGAAACAGAGGAAAATAACTGAAGATCCGAGATAATAGCGTCAATTTCAAATTCGCAGGATCGCCTGACCGGGGTAGAGAAGTCCACAGACGCGGATCCATGGCATCATACTGGGCCACATTTGAATAACCTGTTTCGCCAAAAGTAAAAGAAGTCAACAGCGCGGTTGAAGTGGTCCAATCCAAGATCGGCGACAAGCGGGCATCCGGGGCATAGATATGCTGGCTGCGGGCCAGAATACGCCGTGCGGGAACGAGGGGCACCTGCAGCGTGGAAATGTTGGCTTTAGCCACAGGGTCTTCGGCATGGGAATAGCAGATGCGTGCGGTATTACCCCATACATAGTCCGGAGGGAGCGCGGGGTCGATAAAGGGCCACTGGCCATAGGTTTGAAAATTCCCGTTGGCATAGAACAGAATCTTGTCGAACCGGGTGTAGTGGTGGGCATTGGCCGGCGGAGTGTTCGAGGGCAATTGATTTCCCTGGGCGTCCACGGGGACGGGAACCCAGCCGATGAAGATTTCGCAATCGGTACGGAGGCCCTTGAAGTCGGCGTCGAGCTGATTGACGATCGCCCGAAGCCGGCGGGTCAGTTCGCTGGTGGCCTCCGCGCGGCGATGAGCGTCAATGGCCATTTTGAAGACCAGGCCGGAAACGGCCATCATGGCCACCAGCAGCGCCATGGCCACCAGAAGCTCGAGAATCGTAAACGCCTTGTTGTCGTATCGTCGCACGGTAAACTCTCTACAATTGACCCTGAAAGACGCCGACGCAGGGATTCCGGCCGACCACCTTCGGCGGAGTGCTGCTCGAAGCCGGGACACTGGGCGCCAGGGCCGGCGGAATGACCCAGACCTGTCGCTGATAAATGGTATTGGCCGCGGCATATTCTCGTATCAACAGACCATCGCCATCGGCGGGAATGATGGTGGCGGGATTGCCATCGCTATCGACGGCCCGGATCAGGGTGATTTCTCCCAAATCGTTGGCAATGGCCGGATCGGGATAACGGATGTCCTGCACCCGCATCATCCGACCGTACTGGTCGTCCAGCAGAATCGCGTCTTTGGCGATATACATCGCCTTGGCCTTGTCGGCGGAGGTCACGGAAATTTTCTGGAAATAGTAGGTCCAGCGGATGCCCTGTTGAAATCCGATGTGGGATCCGGTAATCGTTTGAACCATCACCGGGACCGGCGTGGGATAGTTCGACGCCGACCAGGTGGCCGGAGTCATCGGAACGCCGGTCACCCGATTGAAATTATATCGAGGATATCGCACATTCTGTCCCGCCATGCGGCTGACGAAGATCGTGATCTGGATCTCGTTGCTGGTTTGATCGAGACGGCGGCACAAGGCGGACCAGAAGTACCGCTGGGGATCATCGAGATTGGTCTTGATCCGGGCGCCCGCCGCGGCGGAAGGATCGAAGAAGACCGTCGAGGGATACAGGGATTCGGCCTGGAAATATTCGTCAGCATAGGTTTGCGCGAAGGTCGCTCCATAGGTTCGGCGAAGATTGGCGAAGGCCTCATTGGAGATAAACGGCGATTTCTGAGGTCCGGTCAGTCCCCAGTATTGCTGGATGCTGATCCCGTCAAACGGAACATGGCGGTCATAGGGCAGAAGGTTGGGATCGATCCCGTAGAGGTGGATCTTGGCCATCGCCTCCTCGGAGGCGATCACGCCGATCGTCCGCTCCGTGGCAACGGCGGTCAGCTTGACCCCGACGGGGAAAGTCCCGGCGATCAGCAGAAAACCCACCAGAAGGATCCCGGCGGCCATCAGGACCTCTGTGAGCGAAAAACCGGATTTGAACGCCGCTTGTTTCATTCGAATTTCCTTATTGCAGGCCCATCAGTTCGCCGGTATTGGGATTGACATA
>JAAYVQ010000417.1 GCA_012517095.1 Phycisphaerae bacterium
AGTTCATCAGAATTCTCCGACCAGCGGCGATGTCAGTTTCGATTTGGAGTTAGAGGGATCAATCCCGGCGTCGGGAGGTACCGGTAAACTCAACCCGGGAATGAACCGCGTCCTCGTACAGGCGTTTGACGGCCCGGCGGGATGGGGAAACCCGGTTGAAAGCAAGACGCTGGAGATTCAGTACGATACCGGATCGACGAAAAATGTCTCCGGTGTTCTGGCGGCCGATCCGATCGATCCCCGAACTCTGACGGTCACCACGCGCGACAGTTATCTGCCGGGGTATCCGGTGCTGGTTCGCGCTGAACTGATCGGAACCGATGGCAAACCGCGCCGCGACATCTGGGATGCAACGGCCGTGATTTCCGTCCTGGATAATCCCGCGATCACGCTGTCGGCGACGGAGATTCATTTGATCAATGGCCTGGGTTCGGCGCTGGTGACGATCGATGGGAGCGGTGATTTCACGCTACAGGTTTCCTGTGACAATCAAACGGTTACGCAATCGCTGACGCAACTTCAGGCGGCATCGATGACCACGGCCAGGGGGACCCTGTCCGGTTCGCAAACTTGGTCGGGTATCGTTCATATCACCGGCGGCGACTTCACGATCCCGGCTGGTGCGACCTTGACGCTGTCGCCGGGGACGATGGTACTGATCGACGGAGTGGCTTCGGGCGATGCGGGAACCGATATCGATGTCCTCGGTTCAATCCAGTCATTGGGAACCGCCGAATCCCCGGTAACGATCGCGGCGTTCACACAGGGGCAGAACTTCGGAGAGCTTCATTTTGCCAACGCCGATGCTTCCCTGTTCCAGTACACCGATATTCATCAGGGTGGCCGTTCGCCGGGCGTCGGCCACACCGGTACCGGGCCGGTTGTGCGGGTCAGCAATTCGACGATCGTGTTCGACCACGCCAACCTGACGGACAATCCCGGCAAAATCATGCATTCCGAAGCGACCTCCAGCTTAACTTTCCGGAATTGCCTGCTGACCCGATCGATGATGGGGCCGGAAATGTCGGGTACGGCGCTGCTTTTTGAGGACAGTTGGCTCACCGATATGCATGGAACCAACGACGCCGATGGCATGTATGTCACTTCGCAACAGAGCGGCCAGACCTGCGTCATTCGCGGCGGCGTTTCAGCGTTGATTGACGATGACGGCCTGGACCTTCTGGGTCCCACGATTACCATCGAGGATTATCTGATCCACGATACGAAGGATAAGGGGCTGAGTATATACGGCGGGACAACCATCGTCAGCCGTTGCCTGATCGTCGAGACCAACATCGCTCCGGAAGACCCCACCGTCGCGGCCGTGGCTGCCAAGGCCTTCGACGGGAACTCGGCCACGATCGTCATTGATCGCTCGACAATCGTCGCGACCCGGTCGGCCGGCGTGACGGATTTCGGGATTCAGTCGAATAACAAAACCGGGACCACCTCCGGCCGCATCTACTGGACGGTCACGAACTCCATCATCGACGCCACCGATCCGGTCAAAGCGGATGTTCCGTACCTCGAATCCGATTTCCACATCGACTACAGTGATGTCTATGGCGAGGCCTGGCCGGGAACGGAAAACCTGAATTCCGATCCCATGTTCGTCAATCGTGCCGAACACAATTACCATTTGGCCTCCGGTTCCCCTTGTATCAATTCCGGCGATCCCGCGCAGACCGATCCGGACGGTTCGCGAGCCGATCAGGGATATTCTCTCTTTGGTATCAATCCCGTGGTTTTCGGCGATACAGCCGTGTGGAAATCCGCTTCGGGGCCGTATCGGGTTACGGGGAACCTGACGATTCCGGCGGGTGTGACGCTGTCGATCGAGGCGGGTACGACCGTTTTTGTCGATCCGGGCGTGACAATCCGCGTGGAAGGGACCCTGGATGCCGGAGGCGATTACCTCAAGATGATCCGCATCTGCAAGACTCCGGGAACAACAGGGGCCTGGGGAGGGATGTTATTTGCCGACAGCACGACCGCCAACCGGATTCGTTACGCAATCATCGAGCAGGCCCGCAGCACGGCCGGCATGATCGGGATTACAAATTCGAGATTGGTACTGGAGAACGATGAATTCGGATATACAGGAACGGAAGCTCTCGCACCGTTGCGCAGAATCCACATCAACAACTCCTCCGTGGTTGTTCGCAATTGCGTGTTCACCGATATGTGTTTAGCGGGCCAGGTGCCGACCAACAATACCAGCGAACATATCTGGGGCGCGGGGATTCTGACGGGTGGCGAGGTTCTATTGGAAGGCAATACCTTCGGCAAAACGCCCGGCCACAACGATGCGTTTGATTTTGATTCTCAGCCGGGACAAGCGGAGATCCCGTGTGTTCGGAACAACCATTTCCTCGGCGGCGGCGATGATGCGCTGGATTTGGAAACGGATGCCTATATCGAAGGCAATGTCTTCGAGAATTACATCAAGGACGCTTACAATACCGATCCACAGGAATCAAATGTAATCTCCGCGGGCGCCGGCAAACGGTACTGGATGGCCCGGAATGTGTTCGCCAACTGCGGCCATGTGGTCCAGATCAAAGATGACGCTTTTCTGACCTTCGTGAGTAACACGGTCGTCAATTCCACAATCTCGGCGATCTACTTCGGTGCACCACCGGCGGCCAAGGGCAAGGGTTGTGATATCGATGGCTGCATCTTCTTCAACACCCCGACCCTGTTTCCGCTGGAAGATGTGGGTGTGGTCAACATAACCCTGAATCGTTCGATTGTCCCAACTGCGTATCTGGGACTGGGAACGGGCAATCTGGATGCCGATCCGCTGTTTGTGGATGCGGCAACAGGAGATTATCACCTTCGATCCGGTTCTCCGGCCGCGGGAACGGGCCCGGCGGGATTGGACATGGGGGCGGAGATTGCCGCAGGTGCCATCATCCTGACCGGCCCGAATACGCTGACCTACTCGAACACCGCTCAGTTTAGTTTCTACGGTGCGGGCGTCGTCGGGTACAGTTATCGACTGGACGATGGGATATTCGGTACTGAACAAATCATAACCCAGCCGCTGATCCTGACCAATCTGGCCGAAGGTCCTCACAAGCTGGAAGTGGTCGGCAGAGACTACAGCAGTCATTGGCAGTTGACTCCTTCGGTCTGGGAATGGACAGTCGATTCGGAATACGGCCGAATCCTGATTCACGAAGTCGTCGCCAACCCCTATCGCGGCCAGAGCGACTGGATCGAGTTGTACAATGACAGCGCTGCGACGATCAACCTCAAGGGCTACAGTCTCAGCGATAGTCCGGATAATCCCGGCCGGTTTGTATTCACCCATGACACACTGATCGGATCGGGTCAGTACCTGCAACTCTATAGTAACGATCCAGGCCTTCCGGGAGCCGTCGTATTTGGTTTTGGCTTCAGCAGCGATGGAGAGGATGTTTATTTGTTCAATCCATCCGGAATCGAAATCGACCACATTCAATTCGGACCGCAGCCGGTTGGACTGTCGATCGGGCGTGTGGGACCGGATCGGCAATGGACATTGACAACGCCAACCCCGCTGGCTGTAAACGATGCGGCCGCAACAGGCGATCCAATCCATCTGAGAATCAATGAATGGTTGACGGATGGATCAATGGTCGGCGATGATTTTATCGAACTGTATAATCGTGACCGTTTACCGGTCGAGTTGACGGGACTGGCCCTGACGGACAATGTCATAACTCAGCCGCGAAAGAGCGTTTTTGGACCGCTGACCTTCGTGGATGGATTTGGATTTGTGGCCGTTCAGGCCGACAAGCAGACCGATCCGGGTCATGTCAACTTCCGTCTGAATTCCGAGCAGGAGATCATCACTTTGACCGACACCGGCGAACGCCGGATTGATACCGTACTGTATCACCAGCAAACGACCGATATCTCGCAGGGGCGAAATCCCGACGGCGACAACACCCTGGCTTTCTTTGCCGATCCCACGCCGGGAAACCGTAATGTCCTGACAGTCGTAATCAACGAAGTTCTGGCCCATGCCCACGCCGAGGCCCCGGATTGGATCGAACTGTACAATTCCGGCACGGAACCGGTTACCCTTGACGGCTGGTATCTTAGCGACGATCAGGCCCAATGGGATAAATACCGGATTCCGACCGGTTCTACTCTGCAGGCCGGCGAATACAAGGTATTCTACGAAGATCAGACCTTCAACAATGCCGCCGATCCGGGCTGCAAAATGCCTTTTGCCCTCAGCGAAAACGGCGATGCGGTGTATCTGACTGCGGTCGTCAACGGCGCTCGAACCGGTTATCAGGTCTGGGAAGATTTCGGGGCCTCGCAGACCGGCGTGGCCTTCGGCCGGTACCGGATCAGCACAGGGATGTGGCATTTTGTGCCGATGAGCGTCAATACCCCCGAAGGATTGAACGGCTCACCTAAAATCGGCCCGGTCGTGATCAGCGAAATCTTCTACAATCCCGGCGTCAGCCAGGATCAGGAATTCATCGAGCTTTACAATCCCACGACCCAGCCGGTTGAGATGAAGAGCTATGACACCGAGACGGGCGAGTGGCTTGGCTGGCGGTTCACGGATGGCATCGATTTCACTTTCCCGTTGAATGTCACCATTCCGGCC
Organism: Phycisphaerae bacterium; assembly: GCA_012517095.1. Taxonomy (GTDB): domain Bacteria; phylum Planctomycetota; class Phycisphaerae; order Sedimentisphaerales; family Anaerohalosphaeraceae; genus FEN-1350. The sequence continues at coordinate 4,613 of JAAYVQ010000417.1, forward strand.
TCGGGATATCTGATCATTGCCAAGAGTCCTTCGGCATTTACCGCGAGATTTGGAGCGATGCCGGCCAATGTCACCGTGATTGGCTCCTATGATGGCCAGTTGAATAACGGCGGCGAACGATTGGAATTGTCGCTGCCGGGCGACGAACTGGACGGCACGCGATATTTCATTGTCGTCGACCGGGTGGATTATGGGAATTCCGGCCGATGGGCGAATGCCGACGGCAACGGTCAATCTCTGACACGGGTCACACGGACCGCCTATGCTGATGATCCGGCCAACTGGCAGGCGGTTTCTCCGACGCCGGGACAATAATCCACGATTTTGAGCGCTTGGTTTCAATAGGGAATGAACTCGGATCGGTTTGCATGGACAAGGGATAACAGCCATGGTAGGGTCTCAGATCGAACAATCCCCAATTATACACTATAAACTTAATGTAGATTTGGATGATACTTTTTTTCCCAAGTCGCTATTTTCCTTGATTTCCTGCCCACGATCCGGTATAAAGAATCTGCTCGCTTTCAGTGCGAGTTCGATGGTTTTTCCCGATCGATATTCGGGGAGGATGGGGGCGGGAACGATATTACAGGGTTGTTTCGCTCGGTTGTTCAGGAAAACCTGAGTCGGGTAAGGGGCTGAAAATCTCCGGGCTCAGAAAAGTTTACTGGCGGCAATCTGTCGTTGGATGTCTCAACGGCAGGGAGGCGTGTTGATGAAAAGAACATTCTATTCAGGTCCGTAGATCCCCTTGTCGGAATTCCTATCTAAAGTCAACCCAAAATGGATTTAATTTAAACTGCGGAGAAAGCATCATGAACAAAAAGAGAGTATTCGGTTTTGCCGTGCTACTGACGGTGGTTTCATTGGCGGGCGCGGGGACATTCAGTTATCAACCGTGGACCAGCGATGCCGATTCCGGCGTCAGTGCCGGAAAGATCTACACCCACGCCGTCAAGTTTAATGTGACCGACGGCTCGCCCGTCTATGCGGGAAATGGTGTGGTATTTGAAGGGGATAGCGACGAGCAGGGAACCAATTGGAAATTTATAAATATTCCGAATGCCTGGGGACCCGGAGACTGGACAAAAAATATTGCCGGTTCTGGAGCCAGTCTGATCGGCCCTGGTACACAGACTTCTTTTGTTTACGGGGACCCGGTAACCGTGCATCCTCAGATACAACTGACTCAACTGACACCGGGGACAAAATATATTGCGACTTTCTATGCCATTGGTTGGGAAACCGGGGAACGAGTCGTCGATGTATCGGCGGATGATGACCCCAACAATCCCGGCCATATTATTCGAATCAATCAGGACCTCTACGGCGGCGGGAACGGAATCCAGCTCAAGTACGCCTACACGGCACCGAAGTCCGGCCAGATCATATTCACCTTTGATGAAGTGGCGACCAATGCATCCTGGCATCATTATGCCTTTTCCAACGAGGTCGATGCGCCGGCCTATGTCTATATCCAGCCCCAACCCGTTCCGGGAGCATTCATGGATCTGACCGTGAATCTGGACTTTGCGGCGATTGCTCTTCCGGGCGTGACCCTGGCCAACCCGACCTATAACCTCTATTGGGGTACAAGCCCGTCACAACTAACCAAAGTGGCCGGACTGACTACGGGAAGTTACGAGTTACAGGGATTATCCGAGACGACGACCTATCATTGGAAAGTGGAAGTCTTCGACGGAGCCACCCGCGTTTATAGTTCGGATCCCGGAAATCTCAACAAGACTTGGACCTTTACGACCAAGGCCTACACCCCGGCCACGAAGGTCCTGGAGTATCC
>JAAYVQ010000418.1 GCA_012517095.1 Phycisphaerae bacterium
ACCGCGCCCTGTCCTGCTCGGACTTTCCTCCGGCCGTTTTGCGACCGGCGACCGCCCGACCCACTCGCGTCCATTATACACCTTGCAACGACATTTTGGAGTGAAAAGTAGGGACTTGACTGGCTCATCATGATCGTGTATCGTGGCGGCTCAAACGGTTACGAAGTCTTTCCAATCGGGACTATCAGGAAAATGAAATGGGGTACAGATTCAATTTGAACTGGATGGGTATCGTACTGGTTCCTTTCTTTGCGGGTGGAATCGGTCTGGCCGACGAAAACCAATGCGAAATCCCGGATGTGGGGGTGCTTTCCGTGGGTCAATTCAAGCCGAAATTCAGCTTGACCCATTACTGGCAGCGGGCGGAGAACGGCGTGGACGAAAAACACCCGAGCCGGTTCGCCGGACTCTATGACCTGGATTTGTATTATCTGTTCGATGCCGAAGCGGACGATGACAAGACGGGGGATTATTTGCTACTGGGTATCTCGGCGCAGACTTCCTTCGGACACGGCATTGAGCGGAAGGTCGGCACCTTCTACGATTTGAATGACGGCGCCAAGGGGGACAACGATCTGTTCATCGACAAACTCTTCATTGAATTCACCTCGCTGGATCGCCTGCTGACATTCAATATCGGAAAGCTGGATATGATCGACTATTTCGATCATTCGGCCGTGGCCAACGAATACAAGACGCAGTTTTTCGCCTATCCGCTGGTGCAAAACCAGGTGATTCCCTTTCCGTCCAAGGGCCTGGGAATCCGTGGTCTGTTCGAGCCGAATCGGTTTTGGTATGTTCAAGCGGCCATTGCCGACGCCCAGGCCGAACGGCGAGAAACGGGATTTCGAACCACATTTCACGATGAGGATTATTATTTCAGTGTGTTGGAGGCGGGAATTCGACCACGATTTGGAGACCTGGAGGGGAACTATCGAATCACGGGATGGTACGATCCGCAGGACAAGGAATACCTCGACGGGAGCGGCCGACACAAACGCGACGATTTGGGCGTGGGCTTGAGTCTGGACCAGCAGGTCGCTACAAAAACAACCTTGTTCTTCCGATATGGCTGGGCAGACGAGAGGGTCAATGAAATCGAGGACTTTGTCAGCTTCGGTTGTGAATTCAAGGGCCTGATCGAAGGACGGGATCGGGATATTATCGCCGTCGGGTACGCCAACGGACTTCGAAGTCCGGACAACCTGGGTCCCCTGGATGAACGAGAGCTGGATCTGATTGAGCTGTATTATCGCATTCAGATCAATGACCATCTTCATATCAGCCCGAATGTTCAGTTCGTAATGGATCCCGGGAATAGGTCGAATGAATCCCCCGCCACGGTCTTTGGATTACGATGTCGGTATACTTTTTAACGAAATCATCTTGCCGGATTTGATTGGGTTGTTGGAAGACCTCGGCCGATTATATACCATAAGTCCTTACTTAAAAAAGACTTACAAGCTATTCAGCAAACATATTGGTATCACTTGACAAATTCAAACAAGTGTTTTATACTTCTGTATGAAACACTTGTTTGAAAGAAGGGGTGTCCATGGAATCGGTTCAGCCGGAATCCACTGTAAACATTACCGCCAAAAGTGAACAGTCCCGTAAACGGCTACTCGACGCCGCAGAAGCGTTGTTTGCCGAGAAGGGGTACGAAAAGACTACCGTTCGGGAAATCACCGAATCGGCGAAATGCAATGTTGCGTCGATCAATTATCACTTCAAAAATAAGGACAACCTGTACAAAGAGGTTTATGTTCGTCGTGTCAGGCAACTTCGAGAAGCCCGCATTTCGGCAATCGAGCAGGTCATGTCCCGCGGCCGGGACGCGACTCTGGATGACCTGATTCGTTGTTACGCTCATAGCTTTCTGGAACCCGTAGAGGATACTCGGACGGGACAGGCCATCATGATGCTGATGACGCGGGAATTAAATGAACCTCGATTGCCCAAAGAACTCTTTTTTGAAGAGATGGTCTCGCCTGTTCAGGAGCAACTGGAGAAGGCCTTCCAGACATTCTATCCCGGAATTAACCGACAATGGATCGCCTTGTCGATTCAGGCAATTGTGGGGCAATTGTTGCACTTTATCCGGAGGCGTGACCTTCATCAAGCCCATCCTCGTTTGCCCGCACCGCCGGAGATGAGATTGATGATCGAGCATCTGACGAGGTTCTCATCGGCGGGAATCCGCGGATTTGCCGAAAAGGAGTTTGGGGAATGAAATTCCTCCATTCACTCATTCTCACGGCGATACTGTCGATTGCGGTTTTCGGTTGCAGGATGGGACCGGACTACTCCCGGCCAACAACGGCGGCCGACACCGGATCGTTTGTCCGGATTCCGGTCGATTGGATCGATCCGAATGATCCGGAGGCGGTGGGGCCATGGTGGAAAAGCTTCAACGATCCATTGCTGGACGAGTTGATCGCCGAGGCATTGGCCGAAAATCACGACATCCAATCGGCGGCTGCGGCGGTGATGGAATCGCAGGCCCTGCTGGATTCGGCCTTTGGGGCCCGTTTGCCGTCGGCGAATTATTCCGCGTCGCGGACGCGGGCCAAGAGCGTGTCGCTGTTTCCGGGATTTGAATCTGAGCCGATGACCAGTTATTCGCAGGAATTGTCAATTTCGTATATTGTAGATGTTTTTGGGCGTCTTCGAAGGGCCGAGCGCGCCGCTCGGGACGATCTGGCCGCGGCGACCGAAACCGAACGGACGGTGGTCCATTCAATCATCGCAACGGTCGTGCGAACTCGCGTCAGTATCGCCACGCAACAGCGCCTGTTGGAAGTGGCGCGGAGGAATGTGGACAGCCGAAAAAATACACTGAGCGTTGTGGAGCGGAGGTATCGACAGGGGTTGCTCAGTCCGGTGGACATCTATCTGGCACGGGAGAATATTGCGTCGGTACAGTCGCAGGTGCCGCAACTGGAACAGGGCATCCTGCTGGCCTCGAACGGGCTGGATGTTTTGACGGGACGACGGCCGGGGACGCACCAAGAGCTTCCGGCGACCCTGGCGGAGATGCCGGAACTGTCGCCAATCCCTGTGGGCCTGCCGGCGGCGCTGTTGGATCGGCGACCCGATGTACGGGTGGCGGAACGACGGCTGGCGGCGGCGACTGAACGGGTCGGGGTGAATATCGCGGCGATGTATCCGGATCTTTCTCTGACGGCGGCCGGCGGGTATCAATCAGACAGTTTTCGAATGTTGACGGCTTCGGAAAACCAGGTCTATGCGGCCGTGATGGGACTGACGGCACCGATCTTTCGCGGGGGCCAGCTCAAAGCCCAGGTGGACGCGGCTGAGGCCAGGGTCAAACGACTCGCGGCCGAATACGCCAAAACGGTTTTAACGGCGATGCGGGAAGTCGAGGACGCTTTGGTTCGGTGCGAAAAACTCAGCGACCGCCTCGTGTCACTGCAAATTCGTCTGGCAGAGGCATCGAGGGCCAGGCAACTGGCTCTGGACCGATACAGCCAGGGCGTGGACTCGATTCTGACAGTTTTGGAAACGGAACGGCGGCATATCCTGGCCGAAACGGAACTGGTGACCACGCGCGGGGATTTGTACAACGCACGGATCGACCTGTATCTGGCGCTGGGCGGGGACTGGCTCCAGGCCGCGACACGACATCCGGCAGATGTAACGGGAACGGCGCGGCCCCCTGAAAACCCTTCGCCCCGGATTCTTTCACTGGACACAAAACCAACGATTGATCAGGAGTAACGCATGAGTGCCAAATCCACATCGTGGATCCGATCTGTCATTCACGCCATCCTTGCGGTCGGCATTCTGTTTGTCGGGGTGAAAGTGTTTGGGGTTCTGGTGTCGATGCGGAAGCCGCCGGTTCGTATGGTCCGCGAAATCGCCGCGCCGTTGGTTAATGCGCAGACGGTGACGATCGAAGATCTGCAGATGCGGGTCAAGGGCTTCGGCACGGTTCAGCCGAAGGTGGAAGTCAGCGTGGCCTCGCAGGTCGCGGGGGTTGTGGTGCGGTGTCATCCGAATTTTGTCAACGGCGGAATCCTTCCAGCGGGTGAGGCATCAGTGGAGATTGACCCGCGGGATTACAAGCTGGCCGTAGAGAATGCCCTCTCGCTGGTGGCGACGGCTCAGGTTCGGGTGGATCAGGAGACGGCAGAGGCGGCGGTGGCGCGGCAGGAGTGGAACCAGTTGCATCCGGGCGAGGAGCCCAGTTCCCCGCTGGTCGTCCGCGAGCCGCAGATTCGCCAGGCCAGGGCCTCGTTGCAGGCGGCCGAGGCGCAACTGGCCAAGGCCAAACTCGACCTGGAGCGAACCTCCCTTTGTCTCCCGTATCCAGTGCGGATTGCGCAAAAGAATGTGGATCTGGGCCAGTATGTCACGCCTGGTCAGACTATTGCGACGGTGTATTCAACGGAGAAAGCGGAGATCGTGATTCCGTTGGAAGACCGTGAACTGGCCTGGTTCGATATTCCGCCGGCGACTGTCAATGGCAACGGTGCCGAGTCGTCTTTCCTTGAAACCGGCGGAAAACCTTCCGGATCCGAAGCGGAGGTGTTGGTCGATTTTGCCGGGACGATCCATCGCTGGAAGGGAACCGTGGTTCGGACCCAGGGGCGGATTGACCCGGTGTCCCGGATGGTCCGGGTAGTTGTGGAGGTCAAGGACCCTTTTGTGCCGTCAGACGGCCGGCCCCCCTTGGTGCCCGGGATGTTTGTCGAGGTTTCAATCCTCGGAAAATCCGCCAATCACATCGCACGGATCCCCCGTTACGCCGTTCACAATGGCCGTCAGGTCTGGGTGGTCGCTCACGACCTTCTGGAGATTCGGGAGGTCCAGGTTCTGCGATTTGATGAAGGCAGTGCTTATGTGTCCAAGGGCCTCACCCACGGGGATATCGTCATCACCAGCCCGCTGGACACCGTGACGGATCGCATGAAGATCCGTGTCGAACTGGACAAGACGCAGACGGCCAAGGGGGGAAATGCCTTGTGAACGACCTGACGGAATCCAAATCCCACGGCATTCTGGCATGGTTCGCCTCGAACCATGTGGCGGCGAACCTGCTAACGGTGATGATCATCGCCGCCGGAATCTTTTCACTTCGGACCGTAAAAATCGAATTTTTTCCCGAAATGAGTCTGGATATCATAACGGTCACGGTCCCCTATCGTGGGGCCTCTCCCGATGAAACCGAGCAGGGCGTAACCCTCCGTGTTGAAGAGGCCGTTGCCAGCGTGGACGGCATCAAGCGGTTGTACTCGACGAGTATGGAAGGGGCCAGCGTTGTAACCATCGAAGTCGAGGAATACGCCGACACCTCCGATGTCCTGGACGATGTCAAGGCCGAGGTGGATCGTATTATCACCTTTCCCGAAGAGACCGAAAAACCCATTATCAGCGAGATCAAGAGCCGCTACGAAGTGCTGACGATCATGCTTTACGGGGAGGTTTCCGAACAGACCCTCAAGGAACTGGCCGAGGATATCAAGGACGACCTGACGGGTCTGGAGATCATCAGCCAGGTGGATGTCGCCGGCGTGCGTCCATACGAAATCGCCATTGAGGTCTCCGAAGAAACCCTTCGGAAATATTCGTTGTCGTTTGATGATGTGGTTCGGGCTGTTCGTACGGCCTCGCTGGATATTCCGGGCGGTTCGGTTAAGACGGCCGGCGGCGAGATCCTGGTCCGAACCAAGGGACAAAAATACACCGGCAAGGAATTCGAACCGATCATTGTTCTGGCCCGCAACGACGGCACGACGATCCGGCTTTCCGAAATCGCGACGATCATCGATGGATTCGACGATTCAGATATTGCCGGGCGATTTGACGGGAGGCGATCGGCCCTGGTCAAGGTGTACCGAGTCGGTCAGCAGGACGCTTTGAAAGTGGCCGACGCGGCCAAGGCCTATATCGAGGACCATCGGCCTTCCCTGCCCGCCGGGGTCTCGGCCGACATCTGGCAGGACCAGTCCACGGTTCTGCGATCCCGCATCGACCTTTTGGTCCGAAATGGACGGATGGGATTGATCCTGGTGTTTATCAGCATGGCGCTGTTCCTGGACATCAAACTGGCTTTCTGGGCCACGCTGGGGATTCCCGTCTCGATTCTGGGGACTCTGTGGCTGATGCCCATGTTCGGGGTCTCGGTCAACATGATTTCTCTGTTCGCCTTCATCATGGTCATCGGATTGGTCGTGGATGACGCTATTGTCATCGGCGAAAATATTTATGAATATATTCAGGAGGGATTTCCTCCGCTCCAGGCGGCAATCAAGGGCGTTCGAGAGATGGCCATGCCGGTAATTATGTCGATCCTGACCAACCAGATCGCGTTTATGCCCCTGCTGTTCGTTTCGGGAATCATGGGCAAAATCATGCGGGTGATTCCGATCGTGGTGATTCTGACCTTTACGGTCTCGCTGGTGGAAGGGTTGTTCTGTCTGCCTTCTCACATGACGATTTCCCGCATCAAGACCAAGCAGGCCGGAAAATCCCTCTTGGGTCGTCTTCATGTCGGGATTGACAAACTGTTGAAGGGATTCATCGAAGGTCCCTTTGCCTGGCTGGTGGTCAAGGCCGTACGGTGGCGCTACGCGACCTTGGCCGGTGCCCTCATGATCCTGCTCACCACCGTCGGTCTGATCCGCGGGGGATTCATCCAGTTCACTTTTTTCAACACCGTCGAAGCCGACAACATGATCGCCTGGCTGACAATGCCTCAGGGAACCCCGCCGGAAATCACCAGCGGCATTCTCGACCGCATCGAAAAGGCCGCGTTTGAAGTGCGGGATGAGTATGATCGGGATCACCCCAACGGCGGAACCTCGATTTTCCGGCATATGGCCACTACGATCGGACAACATCCCGCCAAGCGCGGAGGGCCGGTCCAGGGCGGTGGCGGCGGCGTTTCCTCGGCCCATCTGGGCGAAGTCAATGTCGAACTCCTGGACAGCGAACACCGAGATGTTTCTTCCGTGGTCCTGATGAATCGGTGGCGCGAAAAGGTCGGGGAGGTCGCCGGAATCTCGTCCCTGAATTTTCAATCCGAATTTGTCACCGCCGGCGAGGCCATCAATGTCGAATTGTCTCATTCCGATTTCGATCAGCTCCTGACCGCCTCGGAGGATCTCAAGATCCTGTTGCGGGATTACTCCGGCGTATTTGATATTGCCGATAGTTTCGAGCCGGGTAAAGTCGAAATTAAGCTGTCTGTCACCGAGGCCGGGCGAACCCTGGGGCTGACTCTCGGAGATCTGGCCCGTCAGGCCCGACAGGGCTTTTACGGGGACGAAGTCCAGCGCGTCCAGAGGGGCAAACACGATGTCCGCGTGATGGTCCGCTATCCGCTGAACGAGCGAAGGAGTTTATCGGATGTCGAAAACATGCGGATTCGTCTGGCCGGGGGGGTCGAGATCCCCTTCCGAACCGTCGCCTCGATCGACTACGGCCGCGGTTATGCAACCATCCGCCGGGCCGATCGCAAACGCGTGGTGAATGTCACGGCCGATGTGGACGAAACCGTCGCCAATTCCGATCGGATCAATGCGGACCTGCGGGATCAGGTTCTCCCCGATCTGATGGCCAAATATCCCGGCCTCAATTACAGGTTCGCCGGCGAACAGCGCGAACGCCAGGAATCGCTGGGAACCTTGTGGACGGGCTTTCCGCTGGCACTGTTGGCGATATTTGCGCTATTGGCGGTCCAGTTCAAAACTATATCCAGCCGTTCATCGTCATGTCCGCCATCCCCTTTGGAATCATCGGTGCGGTACTGGGCCATATAATTCTCGGATACGACTTGAGCTTGCTGTCGTCGTTCGGAATCGTGGCCCTGTCGGGGATTGTCGTCAATGACTCGTTGATCATGATCGATCTGATCAACCGCGAACGGCGGGAAGGGATTCCCCTGGCTCAGGTCATTCGCGATTCGGCGGTTCGCCGGTTCCGCCCGATCATGCTGACGACCCTGACGACCTGTTTGGGCCTGGCGCCGATGATCCTGGAAAAGAGTCTTCAGGCAAAATTTCTTGTTCCCATGGCCGTCAGCTTGGCGTTCGGGGTGGCGTTTGCCACGATGATTACGCTGGTCCTGGTTCCATCGTTGTATCGGATCGTCGAAGATATCAAGTTTTTTATCGCCTGGTTGTTCGCCAAACCACAGGAACAAACGATGGATTCGGCCGCATAGATCCTTCGCCCTTGTGGTACCGACTCTGCCCAATCCCCCATGCGAGGTGGGAGCCGAAATCTGCCGAAACTCTTTTTCAGGGTGAAATTCGATATACTTATGCGGATAGCGGGGGAATTGTATAGTTTGACCTGTTATAGAAGCGATTTATCGTTTTTGTGGACTTGTTGGAGTTTCGATACACATCGTAGAGGGAGATTCTTTCGGGGGCACCGACTCGATTGGGCGCTGTGTGGAGGCCGATCGCATCCCGGACAACAAACAATGATAGGCAATGGTCGCATCCAGACGACGGGAAGGCGTGAGGCGTTGTTTTCGAGTCAACCCGAACAACTTCAGAATCCAGCGCATTCTCGATCTCCTCTTTTCATCCCTGTCCCCAGAAAGACTCGGCCGATCCTGGCCGGAATCGATGCATGAATGTCACGGAATGATCCTATTGGATTATATCCGTTTCAAGGACAAGCGGTCAAGAAAATCTCGAACAGAAATCCAAGACTCACGACGGGTCGAAACAATGAACATGACTATTCGCGCCCTTTATTCGGAAATTCCAAGATTCTTCGCCAAAAACGCGTACACATCGGCCTGTTCTTCGATGACCATCGAAGTCGGCTTGCCGGATCCATGTCCCGCCCGCGTCTGAATCCGAATGATCACCGGATTCTCTCCTGTCTGACAGGCCTGAAGCCGGGCCGCAAATTTGAACGAGTGCCCCGGAACCACCCGATCATCGGTATCCGCAGTCGTAACCAGGATTGCCGGATATGCCGTACCCGGTCGCAGGTTGTGATACGGAGAATACGATCGCAGATACTCGAACATCTCCCGGCTTTCCTTGGCCGACCCATAGTCATCCACCCAGTACCGCCCCGCCGTGAACTCGTCGAACCGCAGCATATCCATCACTCCCACCATCGGAACCGCCGCCCCAAAAAGTTCCGGCCGCTGCGTAATGCACGCTCCGACCAGTAACCCGCCGTTGGATCCTCCGAGAATCCCCAGCTTTTTCGCCGTGGTGTATCGCTGATCGATCAAGTACTCCGCCGCTGCGATAAAATCATTGAAGACATTCTGCTTTCGATCTTTCTGTCCGGCCTGATGCCACGCCTTGCCGTATTCGCCTCCGCCCCGGATGTTCGCCACCGCATAAATTCCCCCCATCTCTAACCACGGCAGCCGCAGCGCGGAAAAATCCGGCAGCAAGGATGCATCAAATCCGCCATATCCGTACAGCAAAGTCGGATGGCTGCCATCGAGAGCAATCCCCTTCTTGTGCGTGATAAACATCGGTACCCGCGTACCATCTTTTGATGTGAAAAAAACCTGGTTGCTGACATAGTCATCCAGGGGAAAATCGACCCTGGCCCGCTCCAGCAAAGTGCTCTGCCCGGTGATCAGATCGTATCGGTAAATCGAAGGAGCCGTTGTGAACGACTGATACGCATAAAAGGTTTCCGTATCCTTGCGTTTGCCCCCGAATCCCCGGGTCGTTCCCAACCCGGGTAACTCGATATCCTTCAGATTCTTCCCTTCCAGCGTAATCAGGCGAACCTGTGGGATCACATCCTTCAGGTAGGTACACACAAACAGATTGCCGACCAGATTGACGCCCGTCAGCGGTTCCGGCGCTTCCGGGATGATTTCCTTCCAATCCTTTCGCTCCGGCCGTCGCAGGTCAATCGCGATCACCCGGCCGCGGGGCGCCTGATCATCCGTGTCAAAATACAGCACCGAACCGTCGTTATCAATAAACTCGTATTTGTTCTTGAAGTCATCGATCAGGTCCATCGGCATCGCGTACGGATGTGTCAGGTCCTTGACCAGAATCCGATACCGCGGGTCCGTACCCACCCAGACCGTCAGGATCAGATATCGCCCGTCATCCGAGACGCCCGCCAGATAACTCCATTCCGGATGATCCGGTCGGTAATAGACTACCACATCGTCGGATTGCGGCGTACCCAGACGATGATACATCACCTTCATCCGTTCATTCGGCGAGGAAAACTGCTGACCCGGTTCGGGATCTGGATACTTACCGTAAAACAATCCCTGCGACGGCGGATCCCACACCGGATCGGAAAACTTGAGATACCGCAGCGTATCCGGCAGATCCGTCTCGGCCTCAATATCCCGAACCTTCCAGGTCATCCAGTCCGAGCCGGCCTCCTGAACGGCGTAGGCGACATATTTCCCGTCTTCGCTGAAGGACATTCCCCCCAAAGCGACGGTTCCGTCCTTGGACCACTTGTTCGGGTCGAACAATACGCGCCGTGGACCGTCCAGCGTATTCATCGTATAGATGACATAATGGTTCTGTAATCCATCATTCTTCGAAAGGTAATAACGCCCCCCGATCTTCCACGGCGTCGAATACTTTTCGTAATTCCACAGTCCGCTCAGTCGCGCCCGGATCGACTCTCGCCGAGGGATCGACCGCAGATACCCAAAGGTAACTCGATTCTGCGCCTCCACCCACTCCTGCACGCGCTTCGACTGGCGGATATCCTCCTCAAGCCATTGATACGGATCGGAAATCTCATCGCCAAAGTAGGTATCGACATGCTGGATCTGCGGGGTATCCGGATACTGGATCTTCTCGGCCCGCACCGGACAAATCGAACACACCACCATCACCGCAAGAATTAAAAAGGTGTCAGGAACCTTTTTCACCATGATCATTCCCTTTCCCAATTCTTCACTCGAATTCTGAATCCATATCGAGATAGCCGACCAGAAATAGAAATAAGAAATAGGTGACTGTCCCAATCCTGTTCG
>JAAYVQ010000419.1 GCA_012517095.1 Phycisphaerae bacterium
ATGTTGTCGGTCAGCATAGATCCTCACAGGATTTACGGGTTCCATTCGAATGATCCACAGATCGATTCCCCTTACTCGTTTCGATTTCGATATAGGTTCGGATCCACGACGGAGACCATAGTCTCGACATTCACGCGGCCGTCGAGGAAACGGTTGATCTGTTCGCATTGAGGCCGAGGATCGGAGACCATCTTTTTGTATTCCACATTCAGAATGGAGAAATTCCGCCGTCCGGCAATCCAGCGATCGAAGTCCGCCAGTTGTTTTCGGAACAAATCCTCCATCTGGTCCTCGGGGACCGGGGTGGGGTTTTTGCCGAGCCGCTGGAGCATTTTGTTCTGGCTGGCCAGTACTTCCTTCAGGTCGCGACGAAGGAACACCACGCGGTACTCGTATTCACGGGGAAGATCGTAGAGCAGGCGATAGACCATCTTGACAACTTTTCCATGAGAGCCCATTAGCCAAGAAGGATCCTGTTTGGTTTTCTTGACGGCCTCGAACTCGAAGTATCCGCGGGGGTTATCCTGGTCGGCCTTGCGCTGGTGGTCGACCAGCGCTTCCAGACCACCGGCACAGAGCACTTGCATCATCATGCTGGTCCCCGAACGGGGCAGACCCGATACAATTGTCAGATACGATGCCGTCATACGCCTTCAACCGAGATCCGTCTTGACTCTGTATTCGTCGTTTCCACTCCACACATGATAGCCCGAATAGACGAATTCGGCAAGGGATGGTTCAACGACGACAAGAGTTTCGATTCTTGTCGGCCATGATCAACAGATTTGGATTTGGGATCAGCAGGAGACCGGCTGATGGACGGAGGAATCCGAATGGCGACGAGACGCATGTGCACTGAGAGCGGATGCGCACTGTTCAAACGACATCTGCGATTCCTCGCAGACATCGAAGAACCGGTCCAGGTTGAAAACACGGAACAATTCGTGTGAATAGGAATCCGTCGAAGCGGGAACGAGTTTACCGAGGCCGAGGCCGTACAACTTTAGTCGTGTGCCGTTTTCGAAGAGTTGCCTCTGAAACTTGAGTAGCATGGCCAGAGTGCCCGTCGAAACCGATTGCACCTGCGAACAGTCCAAAAGCAGATTTCGACCCGAACCGGCTTCGGCGGCCTGTTGAAGGCATTCCCGGAGTTCGACCAGTTCGCGGGTCTCGATCAGGCGGTCCACTTCGAATCGGACCTGGGTGTACGATTCCTGGTGTTGTACTGTCGCAAATGTCTTTTTTTTACTCATTCCCATTCCTGTCACAAAACAATACAGGGCCGATGGAATCCCCCCACGGGAATCATTTCGGCTGTCAAACAAAACACTCCAAGCCGGGTCCAGAGGTCGGCCGGTTAATGACAATCGTTTCCCCCATAACGCACACATGAATTATACCAAAACATGGCCTTGATTTCAAGGTTTTCCTCCGTCCAAGCTCGATCGAAAAATCTTGACAATCTCGATTTTCGTGACAGGACCGACAACCTTATGGGCCTCGGTAAAATTCCTTCGATCCGGCGTACAAGGGGGCATATAATAGGGCTCAAAATCGAATGCTTTTCGGAGACCCACAATGCGTTCACAAACGATCTTCGTTCTTTTGGGTTGTTTTACGACGGGACTTTTGATCACGGCGATCGGCATTAGCGCCCAATCGAAGCCGGTTTCCGAGGGGGAAATCCGGCTGATCGTTCGTGGCGACGACATCGGCTCCAGCCACGCGGCCAACCTGGCCTGTATCCAGTCCTATCGCGAAGGGATCGTCAGATCGGTCGAAGTGATGGTTCCGGCGCCGTGGTTTCCCGAGGCGGTGAAGATGCTGAAGGACGCGCCCGACCTGGATGTCGGCGTCCATCTGACACTGACCAGCGAATGGGATAACTGCAAATGGCGGCCGTTGACCGGCCCATCCTCGATCACGAACGCCGAGGGTTACTTCTTTCCGACCAACTCACAGCGCAAGGACTTCCCACCGAACACCGGTTTCCTCGACGCCAAACCCAAGGCGGAGGATGTCGAAAAGGAACTCCGCGCCCAGATCGAACTGGCCATACGACTGATCCCGCAGGTTTCGCACCTGTCGGCTCACATGGGAACACCTGTCCTCCGGCCGGATTTGCGTCAACTGACCCAGCGGCTGGCCGCCGAATACAAACTGCCCCTGGAATTGCCCCAGACCGTCCGCGGCATCGGCCACTGGGGCCCGACCGCGCAAACTCCCGCCCAGAAGGAGGTTGCTCTGGCCGAATTGCTGGCCAAACTAACCCCCGGCGACTGGTATTTTGTCGAGCACCCCGGCCAGGATACCCCCGAAATGCAGGCCATCGGACATATGGGATATGAAAATGTCGCCGCAGACCGGCAGGGAGTAACCTTCGCCTTCACCAGTACGCGGATCAAGCAGATCATCGCCGATCGCGGCATCCGATTGATCTCCTACGGAGACTACTATCGATCGACGGCCTCTCGATAAAAAATGATGAATCAAATGTTGTATTTCCCGTCCCATTTTGGTACAATGTTTCTATTCGCAGAAACCATAATTTTTGGGAGCGATTATGTCGTCAATCGATGACCTGATGGATGTGTTTTGCCGAATTCGCCGGCCGGAAGAGATGCGCCAGTTTTTCGACGAAATCTTTACTTCCGCCGAGCGACATGACCTTGCCTTGCGATGGGAGCTGATGCAAATGCTTCACGAGGGGCTGCCGCAACGGGACATCGCCGCCCAACTTGGAATCAGCCTGTGCAAGATCACCCGCGGCGCCAAGATTCTCAAGCAGCGAAATTCAATATCCCGGAAAATGTTATCGAGCCGATAGGAGAAATCTCATGGACCGTAAAATCCTCTTGCAGGAAAAAGACATCCCGCGTCAGTGGTACAACCTGGCGGCCGATCTGCCGACCCCGCCGCTGCCCCCGCTGGGCCCGGGAGGAAAACCCATCTCCCCGGAGATGCTCGCTCCCGTGTTCCCGATGAACATCATCGAGCAGGAAGTCAGCACGCAGCGGTGGATCCCCATCCCCGAAGAAGTCCTGGACATGCTGTACCGCTGGCGGCCGGCTCCGCTTCGCCGCGCTGTCTATCTCGAACGCCACCTCAAGACCCCGGCCCGTATCTATTACAAGGACGAATCGACCTCTCCCCCCGGCAGCCACAAGCCCAACACCGCCGTCCCGCAGGCCTGGTACAATAAGCAGTTCGGCATCAAGCGACTAACCACCGAGACCGGCGCCGGCCAGTGGGGTTCGGCCCTGGCCTTCGCCTGCAAGCTCATCGGCCTGGAATGCAAGGTCTTCATGGTCCGCATCAGCTTCGACCAGAAGCCCTTCCGCAAACTCATGATGCAGGTTTGGGGCGCCAACTGCGTCGCCAGCCCCAGTAACGAGACCAATGCCGGCCGCAAGATCCTCGCCGAGATGCCCGATACGCCCGGTTCGCTGGGCATCGCCATCTCCGAGGCCATCGAGCAGGCCGTTACCGATCCAAAGGGCCAGACCCGCTACTCCCTCGGCAGCGTGCTCAACCATGTCATGCTCCATCAGACCATCATCGGTCAGGAGGCCAAGGCCCAGCTCAAGAGCATCAACGAAAAGACCCCCGATGTCATTATCGGCTGTGCCGGCGGCGGAAGCAACTTTGCCGGCCTGGCCTTCCCCTTCACCGCCGACAAGATCAACGGCGCCAAGATCGACATCATCCCCGTCGAGCCGACGGCCTGTCCCAAGATGACCAAGGGCCCCTTCGTCTATGACTTCGGTGACACCGCCTGCACCACCCCCCTGCTGGCCATGTTCTCGCTCGGCCATGCCTTTGTGCCCGCGCCGATCCACGCCGGAGGTCTCCGCTACCACGGCATGGCCCCACTGGTCTGCCAGGCCATCGTCGAAGGGCTGCACACCCCGCGGGCCATCGACCAAATCGAGTGTTACAAGGCCGCAATGACCTGGGCCCAGACCGAAGGTGCCATTTGCGCCCCGGAAACCAGCCACGCCGTCGCCGCCGCGATACAGGAAGCCAACAAAGCCAAAGAGGAAGGCAAGGAAAAAGTCATCCTCTTCAACTACAGCGGACACGGCCTGATGGACCTCAGCGGATACGACGCCTACCTGTCCGGAAAGTTGTCGCCCTATTCCCTGCCCGACGACGAAATTCGTAAGGCCGGGGAAACGCTCAAAGGATTCCCACCGGCGGCCAAGAATAAGTCCGGCAAATGGTGATAGTTCAGATTTAGGATATAAGGGATCAGTTTAGATCGGGGGCACAGAAATGTGCCCCTTTTTATTGCAGCTGAGAATCATGGGGTCGAGGGGGTGGAAGAGGTCTTTTCTAATTCGGATATTCTGGTTTTTGCATAATTGTAATTCTTTTCGCCAAGACGACTGGTCATCGTTCGATTCGGGTACATGATGCGGAACTGGGCACGATAGGCGTCCTCCACCTCGACGGCACGGCGGTAATCTCGCAGGGCCAGATCGTTTCGGCCAACCTGTTCGGCCAATCGTGCACGCTCAAACAGCATCCGGTCACAGGCAGGATAGCGTTCGATTGTTTTGTCCGCGGCTGCCATCGCCAGCAGCAACGAGGCATTCTGGTCGTCGCCGGTCTGCGTGCGAGCCAGTTGTTCGTAGGCGCGGGAAAGCCGCTCGCAGGCCTTAAAAGATGCCGGATTGCATCGAGCCGAAAATTCAAACGCGGCGATGGCCTTGCGAATTTGTTCCTGGTCTTTATCGGCGGCAAACTGCAAACGAGCATTGCCGAGCATTCGGGGCAGGTCGGGATTGAGCGGATCCATTTTGACGACCGTTTCCAGCAGGGTCAAAGACTCTCGGATCGTCGATGCCCGCATGGCGGCCTGAAATTTCTTGCCGCCGTTGATCACGGGTTTGAAGATCCACTCACGATATCCGCCCACCGCCACGACCAAAGCCGCGACCATTGCCACCCGGACAAGAACCGGGGATCGGTATTTTTGTACAGGAATTGACGGCTTCAATGTGATACGACAGGCCAGCAAGGCCCACAGGGCCGTTCCGATACCCGGCTCAAAAATCGCAAAGTCTGCCAGATTGGCCATCAGTACGGCCAAGATTCCGCAATCGAGAATGACGACGGCCGTTTCGTCGGCGACCGCGGTCACCTCGATGCGGTAAATCGCGGCACAGACGATCAGAAGGGCGCAAGCGAAGACCAAAGCCGGTGTCAGGTATAAATAGACATACAATACCATCTGTTGGTCGCCTTCAACGGTTTGAGCGGCGACAAAAAACGGCCGGATCGCCAGCAGAACCAGACACAGACCGACCCCAGCCAGAATTATCACCGGCGGTATTGCCGATTGGGGATTGGGATCGGCGGTTGTTGCCGAAACGCCGCTTCGATTGCGGTCACGGAGGATCGGCCAACCGATCCCCAGAAGGAAACCCAAAAGGCCGAGCGGTCCATACTGGGCCAGAAGTGACAATACGAAGTTGTGTGGGTCTTGGATGGTCTCCAACGATTCGGGAAGTTTGTATCGAGGATAGTGAATACCGAAGTTGCCGCCACCCACACCGGTAAGAGCATGATCGCGGATCATCTGACCGGTCGCCGTCCAGTATTGCCAGCGAACAAGCATACCGTTGCCGCCCGGAAGACGACCCTGTTGAAAACCGGTGTGGATGATTGCGCCCACACCCACAATAGCGCTAAAGAGTATCGCGACGGTCAGGATCTTTCGCCGTTGGTAGATCCATTCGCCAAACCACCGCCACGCCAGAAACAGGCCCAGTCCCACGACCATCGCGCCGATCGCGCCTTTGCTCTGCACGATCGCCATCGCAGCCAGCAGGACAAGTACCATCAATCCCAACAGGACTTGTGCCAGGACGCGATTCGATATCGGTTCGATCGTCCGAGTTTGAACGATCAGCGAAAGCGCCGCCGCAATACAAATCAACAAAAAAGAACCCGCCGAGTTGCTGGTCAGAAAGAATCCGCGGATGTCTTTCGAGTAGAGTCGATGTTCGTAGAGCGAATGCTGAAACGAGCCCGGCTCGATGCCGAGGGCCGCCAGTTGTGCGCCCGGGTCCTGTTCGTACTGCTCGATGAGCATCGCGTTGCTGGAGGTGGCCTGCTCGCTGCACTGGTAGAGCTGCACCGCCCCGAGTGCCACCAGAACCGCCAGCGTAATCCGCACGCGGTAGGGGCGGTCGAGCAGTTGGACCAGGACCAGCCCCGCCGTCATTGCCGCCAGTATCGTCACCGCGTCGGTGACGGCGTTGCGGGTGTGCGACGCGACCTTGACACCGATTACGGCCGCTAAAGCAAACAAAAGAACACCTAACCCCGAACCGACCGGCCGCCAGGTCCATTGCCGTCGGCAGGCACAACCCAACCACCACAGGCCCGCAACGGCCAGCAGTGACGATGACAGGATGACGCTGTAGGCCTCGTTGGTCAACGGCTGCGAGGCATCGGTCGTGGGAGCCAGCGGACTTTCGGTAAAGGTCGTGCGCAGACAAAGGACCGCCAACAGCGCCAGCCACAGAACAAAATGAAAGATTTCAGTTATCCGCGAGTCTTTCAACATACCCGGATTACATTTTCAATTTTCGATTTCCGATTTTCAATTGATCCGTATGATCACTTTCTCGTCCAGCGGTCGAAGACGGAGATCACGGGCAGGGCGTTGCCGTCGTCGGCGAACATGCCGCGGCTTCGCAGGCCGCCGGTAACGGCCGGTTCCCACCAGAATACACCGACGCCGCGATGGTCGGGCGTATCAAGGACCAAGCGATGCACCGAATCGAGGAAATCGCGCTGGCCCTCGGGCGATTCCGGAAACGGCGCCGGTTTATTCCTGTATTCGGTCGGCCGCCAGCAGTAGGCCACCTCGACAAGGAGGATATCCTTGCGGTACTTGGTTGCCATGAAGGCCAGATTTTCGCGCAGGTCCAGGAGCGTGCCGTGCCACCACGGATAGTACGACTGGCCGACACAATCGAACTCGACACCGTACGACAACAGCTTGTCGAAAAACCACTCGGTCGCCTTGCGGTTGCCGCCCTTGTCGATGTGGATCATGATCCGCGGGCGTTTGTCGTCCCCGGCGCCTTCGGCCACGCCGCGGATGCCGGCCTTGACCAGATCGGTCAGGTTGTCCCAGTTGTCCGGCAGCTTGCCGTCCGGCCAGAGCATACCGTTGCTGATCTCGTTCCCGATCTGGACCATGTCGGGCAGCACGCCCGCCTTGCGGAATTCGGCGATGGTGTCGCGCGTGTATTCAAAAACGGCGGTCGTCAGGTCGGCGTGGCTCTTGGCTTCCCACGCCTTCGGGATGTACTGTTTGCCGGGGTCGGCCCAGGTGTCGGAGTAGTGGAAGTCCAGCAGGAACTTGTAGCCCAGCTTGCGGGCATCCTGCGCCAGGGCGATCGTATAGGGTAGATTGTTCGGCAGCCGCGTGGGCGTATGAAACAGCCGTAGGCGGATCCAGTTGTAACCGTGATCGGCGAAGATCTGCAGACCGGGCTTGGTCTGGCCGTTGTCTTTGAAGACCGTGCCCGCTTGTTCGGCCTGTTTGAGGAACGACAGGTCGGCACCGATGGCGTATTCGGCGGCAAGGAGAGGGGAAGCGAAAAGAGATAGTACCAACACGAAGAGAAAGGATATAGGATATGGGATATAGGATTTAGAAAGAGATTGTGACAAGTGGCTGTCACCCTCGCCTTTGCCACCAGCGACCAGCGACCAACGACCAGCGACTTTTGGGAATCGCATCTTCTATATCCTAAAGACTAAATTCTATATCCTGTATCTTTTACTGCTGTTCGTTTGTTTTTCCCGTTGCTTCGAAGATCGCGATGATCGTCAGGATGATCACCGTCTGGGCGAAGATCAGAATCGCGCCGAGGGCGTCGGCCTTGTGGAGCAGCAGGCCCCCGATGCTGGTGCCGATCGTGGCCAGGTATAGCGTCAGGACGGTTTGCTTATCCGAGAGCCCTCGCCGTTGCAGGCGGTGGGAGAAATGCTGCGTGTCGCCGACCAGCGGCGACTTGCCCTGGCGGATCCGCAGGAACGAGACGCTGAGAAAGTCGTACAGCGGCACGGCCATGACCACCAGCGGCAGAAAGACCGCATAGAGCGAGGTGCCGCCCTCGCTGTGGTAATAAGTCGTCCGTAGCGACAGCAGCGCCACGACGAAGCCGATGACCAGCGAGCCGGCGTCACCCATGAAGATGCTGGCGGGAGGGAAGTTGAAGACCAGATACCCTGCCAGCGTCCCCAGCAGCAGCAAGGCCATCGCGCCGACGAAGACCTGGCCGGACTGGACCGCCGTCAGCAGCAGCACCACCGTGACGATCCAGGCGATCCCGGCCGAGAGGCCGTCCATGTTATCGAGAAAGTTGAATGCGTTAATCAGGAATACGATCCACAACACGCTCAGGGCGGTTGTCACGATCTTACTGGGGATGAACAGCTCCACGCGGATGTCGGCGAAAACCGCCGCGACGATCGCGACGACAAACTGCACGGCGAGCTTGCCGTAAGGGCCGAGGCGTTTTCGGTCGTCGGCCAAGCCCATCGCAAACAGCGCCGCGATCGACAGGACCACGATAACCAGTTGCGGCGTTTTGTCAATGAAGCCCTGCGTGTGGATCGAGATCGATTGGCCGAGCCGACCCGCCGCGCCCAGATGCACGACGGCGATGCTCGAAAGCATAAACAAGACGATCGTCGCGGTGATGGCGATGCCGCCGCCCATGGGGATGATGGTGCGATGATAGCGGTCGTTGCGCGGCCGGGCGACGAAGTCGACGCCGATCGCCCAACGGCGGACAAGGGCCGTCAGGACCACCGAACACAGGAAGGAGCCGAACACCAGAACCAAAGCCATGAGGGCGTAGGGATTAATGGGAAGGCCCTTTCGAAATTGTATATTGGAAATTGGATATTGTAAAATGGACAGTAACCCCCCTGGAATTCCGTCGGCTAAACCTGACTGACCGGGCTATTTTCATTTTACAATTTCCATTATCCAATTTCAAATTCATACGATCGTATTTAGCCCTTCTGTCTTCTTTGCTCCACAAGTCTTTCGCGGACCTGCGAAAGAAATCCGTGGTAGCGGTCGTCGCGGAAGTCGGGGAAGGTGAACGGGTAGCTTGTCCAGCGGCCCTGATGGAACGACAGCGTAACCTCGGCGTACATGTTTTGGCCGATGTAGATGCGATGGGCGAAGTTTTTCGTCGAGGCCAGCACCAGTTTCGACGGCTCGATCAGGCCGGGGTCGAGATTAACCGGGCGGGGAAGTCCGGTGTCCAGCCGCTTGGCCAGTTCGATCTCCATCGAATTCGTGCGATGCTTGATCGCGGCCAGTTCGCCGGGGTCGATGGGCCTATCAATGCTGACGAATTGCCGCAGGATATGGTCGCCGGTTTCCTTGTTGTAGTAGTCGGTCTGCGTGAACGGCCAGACCGGACTTTGCAGATCGCTGGGGCCGAACGCCGCGATCACGGCCTCGACGGCGGCGGCAAGGCAACGCTCGTCGGCCGCGAGGATACCGACGATCAGTTTCACCGGACTGGGCGGTTCAGGAGAGCCCATGGGGCCTCGGTTCTTGGAAAGTGATTCGTGCCTTTGAACAATAATGACCGGCGGCTGGGAAGGATTTAGGATATAGGGGATAGGATTTAGAAATAGATTCGTACGAATGCAGGAATGTCAACGAACTATGCCGGAAACGCAATCGCATCTTCTGTATCCTAAAGACTATATCCTATATCCTCTATTTCGTATTCAACCTGGCTTTCATTGCGGCTACGCTCTCGGCAATTTGCCGGGCCGCAGTGGCCACGTCGATCATCGTGCTTTGCTTTTCGCCGCGCGGCTTGAACTCGATCTTACCCTGGTCGAGGGCCTTCTTGCCGATCGTGGCTCGCAGCGGAATGCCCAGCAGGTCGGCGTCTTTGAACTTGACACCGGGCCGCAGGTCGCGGTCGTCGTAGAGGACCTCGACGCCGAGTTGATTCAATTCCGCATACAGTTTCTCCGCCGCATCGACAATCGGCTGGTCGGTCCCGACGGTCGTGAGGATCACTTCCCACGGCGCGATGGAGATCGGCCAGCGGATGCCATCGGCATCGTTGTAGAGCTCGATGGCCGAGGCCATGATGCGGTTGATGCCGATGCCGTAGCAGCCCATCAGCGCGATCTGCTCGGCACCATTGATGTCGAGAAATTTCACGCCGAGTTTTTCGCTGTACTTGCGGCCGAGCTTGAAGACCTGGCCGACTTCGATGCCGCGCTTAAAGAGCAGCTTGCGGCCCTGGTAGGTGTCGCCCTCGGTGGCCAGTCGGATATCGACGACGCGGACATTGTTTCCTTCCAATGCAAAGTCGCGTCCCGGCACGACATTGATCGTGTGGTGGTCGGTCTTATTGGCTCCGCTGATGGCGATGGTCATCGCTGCCACGGCCGGATCGATCAGCATCAGGTCCAGCTTGCCCGCAAGACCGATCGGCCCGGCAAAGCCGACCTTGGCGCTGGTGACCCGCTCGATGGTTGCTTCATTGGCCAGTTCAATGTGGCCCATCGCGGCGGCCTGCACGAGCTTTTCCGGATTGACTTCGTGATCCCCTCGAACCAGCGCCGCGACGACTTTGTCGCCGGCCGAATAGATCAGCGTCTTGATGAGCTGAACGGGCTTGGCGTTCAGGAACGCGCAGACGCTGTCGATACTGCCGACATTGGGCGTGTGGACATCCTGCGGCGCGGCGGCTTGCACGGGCGCCGGACGCGGCAGCGGATCAACGGGGGCCTTCTCGATGTTCCAGGCGCGGGAGTTGTCCTCGAAGTGGACGATCACATCCTCGCCGTTTTCGCAGGGGATGGTGAACTGATGACTGCCCGAGCCACCCATTTCTCCTGTTTCCGCCTCCACAATAACATATTCCAGCCCGCAGCGGGCGAAGACCCGGCAATAGGCGTCGTACATCGCGCGGTACGACCGGTCGAGCATCGCGTCGTCGGCATCGAAGCTGTAGGCGTCCTTCATGATAAATTCGCGGCTCCGCAGCACGCCGAAGCGCGGGCGGAACTCGTCGCGGTACTTGAGGTTGATCTGGTACAGGTTGATGGGCAGCTGCTTGTAGCTGTTGATCTCGCCGGCGGCCACGAAGGTCATGACCTCCTCGGCCGTGGGCGAGAGCACATTCATCCGCCCGTGACGGTCCTTGAAACGGCCGAGCGTCTCGCCATAGTCGATATCCCGTCCCGTCTTTTGCCACAACTCGTACGGCTGGATCATCGGCATCGTGCAGTCCAGGGCCCCCGCCGCGTCCATCTCCTCGCGGACGATGGCCATGATCTTCAGCAGCACGCGCCACCCGGCGGGCAGATAGGCATAAGTTCCGCTGGCGACCTTCCGCATCAGCCCCGCCCTCAGCATGAGCTGGTGGCTGATGATCTCGGCGTCGGCCGGCACTTCCTTAATCGTCGGTATCAGGGTCCTGGAGTAACGCATGGGGGACTCGGTTTCCTTGGTTCGTCTTGGTTCGCCCGGGACGGCCCCGGGCAAAGCGTATTTATAGAGCATTCCGGGGGGGAAAGCAAGGGATACACAGATGAATTCTCGACCCGTTGCGGCCTGTGTGCTGTTAGCTTTTACCCGGTAGCTGAATCGTCTCTGGCTATTTTTCGACCAGCCCTTCTTCCGACACATAAAGGATATTTTTCCTCCCTACGCAGAAAAGCTGCGTAAAAGTGCGAAGGAAGAGCTTGCTGCCGGAGATAGCCGGGGTAGAGTGGGATTTCTCGCCAAGGGGGATGGTCGCCAGCAGTTCGTACTTGTCCGAGGCGGCCAGAACGACGACTGTTCCGTCGGTGGAGATCACATAGAGCTTTCCATCGGCGACGACCGGAGAACCGTAGAATTTCCCCCCGGGCTTTTCCGACCAGAGGATCTTGCCGTCGGCGACATTACGACAGGAAATCTGCCCGCCGTCATGGACGGTGAAGAGCCAATCCTGATACGCAACCGCCGTCGGGACATAGGTAACGGTGGAGTCTTCAAGTTTGTAAACTACCTGTGGCTGATCACCGGGATTCTTCGGCGGGCGCACCGCCGTCATTCGCAGACCCCGGCCACCTTCGCCGCAGGTCCCGACGATTAGATCACCCGCCAGAACCGGTGAACTGCACACTCGGGCATTGAGGGCATCGGGAACCTCCCAGGCAACCTTGCCGTTGACGCCATCGACGGCCGAAATGCCATGGGCAAGTGACGCAAAGATCACCAGTGTCTTGCCGCCCTGTTCAAGCACACACGGCGTGGAGTACGAGTTGCTCCCACTGTGATTGCGTTTGCACAACCATTTTATCTCGCCCGTTGCCGCATCCACGCCGACCCAGCGGCTTTCGGCCAAGACGGGGGTGTTGAGTTGTTCCTGTTCCTGGGCAAAGATGACCAGTCCGTCCTCGAGGATCGGCGTAATTGCCGGGCCGTGGCGAGTGATCGTGGGGCCAAAGTCCCGGCTCCACAGGGGTTTACCCCAGTGATCGAATGCGGCCACCTGCAGATTCGACGGCGTTGCCCAGCAGATGACCACGCGATCAGCATCGACGGCGGGAGTAGATGCGGCGGCAGCGTTGAGTGCGTTCATCCGGTATCGCGGCAGGTCAAACTCACGCCGCCAAAACTCGTGGCCGTCTATGATGGAATAGACCAGAAGGAACCCCTTCTCGTTGGATTCGTCAGCGGCGGTGACATAGACCTTATCCGACCAGACCACGGGCGACGAATGCCCGGAACCGGGGAGCTTAACCTTCCACAAGATCTCATCGGCTGACCACTTCGTCGGTAATTGGGTCGAAGACGATATTCCCTGACCGTTAGGTCCGCGGAAACGCGGCCACGAATCGGAAGGGATAAAGGTTACAGTACCCCACGCCACCGGGGAAAAAGATCCCGAGCCAAAGATCCCCACCGCAACTAGCGCGAGAACAGCGATCAGATCCTTACGGCTTGACACCCTGAGTCTGCATGGCGATCGCATAAAGTCCCTTGCTGGCGGTAATGAACAGTGTCTTGAGGTCTTTTCCGCCGAAGCACACATTGGCGGTCCAGTTTTCCGGCACCGGGATATTGAGAATTTTCTTGCCGGTTTTGTCAAAGACGATCACTCCTTTGCCCGTCAGGTACACATTGCCCTGGGTATCGATGGTCATGCCGTCAGAACCCAGTTCGCAAAACAGGGCCTTGTTCGCCAATGTCCCATCGGGCCGGATATCATACGAATAGGTCTTGTTACCGCGGATGTCGGCGACGAAAAGTTTCTTCCCATCGGGCGATCCGATGATACCGTTGGGTTGGACCAGGTCGGCCGCCACACGCGTCAGCGTCTTGCGGTCGAACGAAAGATAATAAACGGCTTGAACATCCTGCTCCTGGGGCCCGCGCTTCCAGTAATCCCGCTTGTAGAACGGATCCGTAAAATACAGCCCCAGGTCCGGACGAACCCACACATCGTTGGGACCGTTGAGTAACTTGCCCTGATAATCCCTGACCAATACAGTCGCCTTTTTGGTCTTGACATCGATCTGCCACAGCTCGTTCTTTTCGTCGGCGCAGGCGATCAGGTTGCCCTTGCGGTCAAAGAACAAACCATTGGACCGGCCGGCCGGCTGCAGGAAGGTTTCGAGTTTGCCTTCGACCGTCCAAACCATGATCCTGTCGTTCGGCTGGTCGGTGAAATAGACATTGCCGGCGGCATCGGCGATGGGCCCTTCGGTGAACTTGAATTCGTCCGACAATAGCGTCAACTCGGCCCCGGGCGCAACGAGGTCGGCGTTGGATTTGGATTCAGACGGAGCCATGGCGTCCGCCCCCCAGACCGTAACGGAAGCCAACAACAGACAGAGACAACGCATGATCATGAGATTCTCCCTTCATTGAATAAATCCATCCCTCAATACGCACCGCGGACCCGCATGGGAATCGCATAGAGCGAGGTACGAGCGGTGATAAACAGAATCTGCCGCGTCGAACCGCCAAAGGCGACATTGGCGGGCTCTTCGGGTATAACAATGGTCTCGATGCGCTGTCCGGCGGGATTATACACTGCAACGATTTTGTTGGTCAGATAGACATTGCCCTCGCTGTCGAGGGTCATGCCGTCGGAACCCTCGGGGGCAAACAGCCGCTTGTCCACTAAAGTCCCATCGGACTGGATGGTATAGGCCCAAACCTTGTTATCACCATGGTCGGCCACATAGAGTATCTTGCCGTCGGGAGTTCCAATAACGCCGTTGGGCCGGACCATATCCCCAATAACTCGCCATACCTGTCGGCCGCTGGGCGTAAGGTAATAAACATGCTCGCCGTCCTGCTCCATCCCCTCGCGACCGCCATAACGAGGGTCTGTAAAGTAAACGCCTCCTTTTGGATCAATCCACAAATCGTTAGGGCTGTTGAATTTCTTTCCGTCGTATTGATCCGCCAGAACCCTGACAGTGCCGTCTGGAGCGATTTTATACAGCATTCTCGCTGATCCCGCACAGACAAAAAGCGAACCGTCGGCGGCAAAGAACAGGCCGTTAGCCCCGCCGCTTTTGACGGAGAACTCTGAAAGTCCTTCCCCAAGGGTCCACTGAAGGATTTTATTATTCGGAATGTCGGAAAAAAAGACATTTCCGGCCCGATCCGCAGCCGGTCCTTCGGTGAACTGAAATCCATCCGCCATCTTTTTAACCTGGGCCCCGGGAGCCACGACTGACAATCCGCCCGTGATTCCGGCGGACTGGCCGGACAAATCGCAGCCGATCATGCCTACCCCGATACACAACAACGACGCCATCACGATTCCGGTTCTCATGGACTTGCCTCCATTGCATTGGTTCGTTCGTTTTCAGTTCTCCTGATCGGATGTCATTATACCGGGGCAGGGGATAAAGCAAAAGTTTTTCCGCCCCGACAATCGGCAACCCAAATAGACGGATTTGGGTTCCAGGGAACAGTTTCCCTTTGCAGTTAGACCCACGACGCGATATAATTCGTCGGCTTTGGGAAAGGGATAGCCCAGTGGCCGAGCCGACATCCAAGCGAAGGATTTTCTTGAGCGCATGTGAACCCAGCGCGGAGGTCCATTGCGCCAATCTGATCCGCACGGCCCAAAATCATGGACTCCAGGGACAAATTGAATGGGTCGGGGTCGGCGGTTCACAGATGGAAAAAGCCGGTTGTGCGATCCTGGAAAATACCGTTCGCCGCGCCGCGATGTTGCACAATGCCTTTGGCCAGATCGGATTTTTCTATCGCGTGCTCAAAAAGGTCCGCTCATTCCTGGAAACCCAGCCGGTTGACCTGGTGATCGTGTGCGATTCGCCGGCGTTTAATTTTCATGTCGCCAAGGCCGCCCGCAGGTTGGGTATCCCCGTGCTCTTTTATGTGGCGCCGCAATTGTGGGCCTGGGCTCCGTGGCGGATCGGCAAGCTGCGTAAATCCTGCACCAAACTGGCGTGTATCCTGCCGTTCGAGGAGGACTGGTTCTGCAGCCGTAACATCGACGCCAAATTCGTCGGCAATCCCCTCTTTGATGATATCTCGATCGACTTTACCGAAAGCTACAAAGATTACACCGGCTATGATCCCCGGAAAGTCAAGGTTGCCCTGTTTCCCGGATCGCGAAATGCCGAAATGAAATCCCTTTGGCCTGCAATGCAGAAAATCGCCATCCAGATCAAACAGAAATGGCCGGAGGCATCGTTCATCGCCTGCGCGGCGTCTGAGGAAAAACTCGAGTTGCTCCGCAAACGCAAGATCACCGGCCTGAAATGCGAATTCACCGTCGGCAATGTCTACGAAACGGCCGACAAGGCGGACTTTGCCCTGGTCGCCAGCGGCAGCGCAACGCTTCAGGTGGCCGCCGCCGGATGTCCCATGGTTATTCTCTATCAGTCCAGTCGAATCCTGTGGCATCTGGTCGGACGATGGCTGATCCGTACTCGGTTTCTGTCGCTGGTCAATATCCTGGCCGGACGCGAAGTGGTCACGGAGTTTATGCCCTACTTTTCGTCGATCCGCCCGGTCGCCGACCGTTGCAGTCAGGTCATTGGGAATCGTACGCTGTTGATGAAGACCAGCATGGAGTTGGAAAATCTTGTCGCGCCCCTGACTCACGGTTCAGCCGGCGAGGAGGTTTTGCAGATGGCCTTATCGCTGATTCCGGATCCCGTGCGGCAGGAAAAAGACCTTGCCCTGGAATCCCACTTACGACCGTCAAATCGATCGGGACGATAACCCGCTTTGATTCGGATGTCTACAGCGCATAAAAAAGGCCCCGCCGGAATTGCAGGGCCTTCTTTGTCAGTACGAAATCGTTGATTTCGGTTACGCAATCCGCCGGCGGAGCAGTAAGCTGCCCAGACCCAGCAATCCCATGGTCATGGGTTCCGGAATGCACTGTGTCTCGATGGTGATGCAATCGATATACACCTGGCATTCACGGGGACGAATCAGGATCTGTTCCCAAGTGGGATTGTAGTCGAGACGAATGCTGTACACGGCGAGATAATACATCGCATCCAACTGTTCGGTCTTGACCACATCCATCGCGTTGGTTTTACCCGTCTGGGGTTGCCCATCGGGAAGAATCCAGATATCTGGAGCAAATCCATCATTCGCAGAATAAACAAGCTGAACCCAGATATCCTTGTATGGATTCTGAACCTTCGTGTTCTGAACCGTGGCAACCATCATGGGGTCATCGCCTGGATGACCAATGACCCAGACTCCCTGATGGCCATAGTCCATGTCCTTCCAACCAGTACCGGACCAGATATCCCCCATCAAATCAATAAAGGGATCTCCATACGGATTTTCATCAATATCCGGTAACGCAGGGTTGGCCCGGGTCGAGAACAACCAACTCTGGAGAGTTGTGCCCTCTTGGCCCCGGAAGGGGGCTGCATACTGGTCACAGAGAGGAACGGCCGAAACCGTCGTCGAAATCAACAAAAGTACCACTAATGACACCACACTCTTTTTCATCTTATACTTCCTCCAAATTCATGAACATACTTTAAGAAACTCTTAGTTCCACATTTGAAACACTACCACCACACACAATTACACACACACTTTCACACACACATTCGCATTGGGTAAACGATACCCAAATCACACACATTGTATCTG
>JAAYVQ010000057.1 GCA_012517095.1 Phycisphaerae bacterium
CAGCAACTTCGCCAACGCCGGTTGCAGCGAAGCCATCTGCTCATACGTCATACTCGATCCTTCCCAACAAACTCGTGTTGGGAGAATCATCGGCATTCCGATTCCATTTTCTTGAGCCCCTGTAGCGCTGTCATACTAATATGTTCCAGGGAATATATGACAGCCAAGATAGTCATGCAATCAAGTGTCTACACAATCCTGTTCTTCTACACTTCTTTTTCCTTTTCGTTGAGGAAAATGCAAGCGGCAGTAAATGGTCGTTCAGATGGCTAAGCGCTATCAACTATTTCGTATGGCTTGCATTCTTTCGTGACTATTGTGAGATCAACTGCTACTTGGCTCATTACGCTCCAAATCTAAGATTGCATCTGAATATCCTAACAGATGAAGAGATAAATTACTCCTCTCCCAGCGGTATGATCCTGGGGTCTATCGATAGATTGTCCAAAGAGGCTAAGCAGGATTATGAACGATTATATGACTTTGTGATGAACCCATTTGAGGAGCTTCTGCAAACCGAATATATGACAAGCGAAACAGCAAAGCATCAAGAAAGGTTACGCAATCTTGAATTAGCTGAGAGCGCATACGGTGTGGGTCATACACAAAAGGACCGCTTCACAAGGATGCTCAAGGATCTCGAGCACGTTGAGGGCAACCTGATGGAAGATCATCTCGATGTTCCAAAAGCCCGGGTACGGCTTGCACAGGCACAAAGGTCTGGGCGAAAAGCGGTCGCGAGTTCGAAGACCATGGATTTTATGGCTAATCTCTTCCAGGTAAACGGAAAGATCGAGGATGTAAACTCGCGCTGGCTAGTGCCTAACAAGGATAACCCATGTCCGGGAGCATATATTGTTGCCGATCATATACGTTCCGAACTCGATTCCTTTGAAACAAACCGTGAAATTGATCTTAGTGGACTCACTGGTGTTGAGATACGCCTTAGTCTTATGGGCGGTACTCACCGTTTGTACGATGAGTTCTACGATGACATAATCTCGGAGATTATAGGGAATGCTGTAAGGATAGATGCGGCGTCTTTAATTATAACCTTTGAGACCATAAATGTGCCCTCCGAGTCAAGGGAGGATCAGTTTGATTGTCTTGTGTTTTCCAATAACACTTCAGAAGAGAACTTTCAGGAACGGCTCGGTTTGAGTCAGGGACGGTGGTCGCTGTGGCCGATTTCCGAGAACGGTCCGAAGGGGGCACTTAGGCAAATCGCAATCCGTTTGAGGTCGACCCAGCAAGGATGGCTTTTCGCCATGCCGGAATATACAGGAGGCCAATGGCGTTTCAGAGTTGCCCTCCACGTTGTTAACATGAAACGATCTCAGGAGGGTTAGACATGTCCACCACACAGCGTGATACACGAATTCGGATTTTGTTGCTGGATGATCGGGATTCCCTCGAACCCCAAGGAGGACTTCCACCGCAGTATGCAAAGTGTTTCGACATAAGATGGTTATCATCTCCTGCGGAGGCTCGAGCGTATCGAGACGCCTCTTGGTTGTGTCAATCGAGAAAACCAGAGTTGCTTGGGATATTCGGTTGGGTGCCAGAGATATTTGCAATTGACTACGCACTTACACAGGAAAAGAAGTCTGTCTGGGATTGGGTTAATCAGGACAGTGAGAAACACAAGATGCTAAGCCCCTTACCTGGACTACAGGACGCTCTTTCTCAGGTTGGCATAGGTCAAGAGACGTTAGTCCTGAAAGGTCCACCTGTAACTCCTCCGGCGGGGAGTGAGTTTTGGGGATGCTATATTGGTGGCCTGATATTGGCAACTTTCGCCGATTATCCTGTAGCGGCGGTCAGCATTACCCGGTATGGGCAAGACGACTTCTTTCACAAGGCAAAAGATGTTGCGTTCTTTGAATGGTTGATGGAGAGGCAGACGAGTGAGCAACTTAAAGGATCGGGGAAGGAGGGCCTTACTTGGTCGGAAATTATCAGTGATGGAACACGAAAGCTACAAGAAAAGCTAACACAGCTTGCTACGGTTGGAATGATCACACTGAACCTTGATGAACTATCAACTATTGCTTCGGGAAAAAGCCAGAATCTTTTGACCATTCAATCTCGCTACGGAACCCGCCAGATAAAAGTAGACGGATTATTCATCAATGATGATATCAATATGCGACAAAGTTGGGCAGACAGATTGATATCGAATCTAGTTGGAGATGGTAAGAGCAGTTTGCTAATGCAGGCTCGCTCTCACGCGGAAGAACTGCTCAAGACATATGATAATGAAATACTCGTGCAAGAGCGAATAGAACTATCCGATCTATTTTTAAAGATGGAGAAGGGGACTTTCGATGCTGCGGGGGCAGATGCAAGCAGATTAGGAGAGCTCAAGTCGCAGTTTGCGGCTGTTTATCAACAGGAAGGCTCCCGGATTAACGGCGAGATTCAGAACATGGAACTGATCGGTGACATTAGAGATCTTAAACTTGATAACTGGACGCGAAAATGGACAGCATTGAGTGTTATTGTTCTACTCCTGAAACGTTTTTGTGTCGGCTGGAGCAGAGGCATGCGATATGAGGAAATTTCAGGGCCGGAGATTTACCTTTCTCTGTGTCCAGTTGCCCGCAACCCTATCATACTTCCATTTTCCGAAGGATCGGGGCGTGATGTAGCCGCCGATATGCAAGTTGATAGGAAGGTGGGATTCAGTGTCCAAAAGGTACTCGCTGGAGATGGCCTTGATGGGGCGGAGCGTGTCCTGCTTAGGCATCTGGCGCATACGCTTGGTTTGAGTAGTCAATTGATCTCAGAGTATCCGCGTGTAGAGAGATTCGTTAAAGGACAATGACAGCCATGGCGCAAGAAAGACAATATGACGGGGTTGGGGATTGGGAGCTGCTTTCAGAAATTGCTCAAGGAGAAAAGAATGCTTTCCAGGAAATACATCGTAGATACGGTAATGTAGTTTATGGTTTCGTGAATCGACTCGTGGCACATAGAGAGACGGCGGAAGATCTTTCCCAGGAAGTCTTCCTTCGTTTGTTGAGAAGGCAGGGAAATCGTCCCTTTGAACAAGGGAATGCTAAGTTCTCGACCCTGTTATTGGGAATCGCAAAGAACGTCGTTCTGGAGCATTGGCAGACCGTGAAGGTTGAACGTAAAGCGATGGAGCAGCTAAAGGCAGAGCAAAAAGTAGAACCAGCCATAGAACATACAGAGACGAGAGATATGTTCCATCAGATTGCTCTTGAGGAAATGTCTAATCCGAGAAACTGGCGTAAAGGAAAACCGTTGCCGAATCTAGCGTTCCATCTTGCTGTTTACCGGAGGCGAGAGGCTGGCATAGAGGAACAACTCCTCCGGTCTGACATGGGTAGGGAAAGTAGCGTTGTTAGCGGGCCATCTGTGCTTCGGCGGTATCTCTGGCTAAGACTCTGGTCAGGGACAGAGGAAGCATCTGTTGATTCTGCTTCCGTCTGATGTAAAGCAACTCGCTCTTTGATAATTCATTGATATTAAAGGGTTTCGGTTAACTGTGGGAGAAAGAGAACGTTTATGAAGAGGGTTGCACACGGGGAGCTGGATTTACCGTGCATCGATTGTGTAATATCAACCCCATCGGAAATGCCCCCTTTCTCATATCGATACGATATCCGCCGAACGACTCTGAAAAATCGCAAATTACCCTTGACATCTTGAATGTTGATACATATAATGAACTCTTGTTATAATTATAGAACGAATATTCTATTTCAGATCAGGATCCGGATTCGTGCAAAAAACCGCCCTGTCGCGCAAAGAACGAGAAAAGGTCAAGCATCGGGAAGAAATCCTGGAAGTGGCCCTGAGTCTGTTCTCACGGAAAGGTTTTTATAATGTCTCGATGCGGGAAATCGCCGATGGTTCCGAATTTGCCATCGGGACATTGTACAAGTTTTTCGGCAACAAGGATTCCCTGTTTGAAAGTCTGCTCCACCACTATGGGGAAAAGATCGTGGAGGAGGTGTCGCAAATCCTGGATGGTCCCGGCGACGAAGCGCAACGGCTGATCGCATTGATTCGTTATCAACCCCATATTCTGGAAAAATATTCCGAAGTGATGAAGGTCCATTCGGCCGTATTCGGGTCTCGCGCCGTGGCTCTTTCCAAAATCCGGGATCGAAGTAAAGTCAAAGAAATCCTGATGGCAAAACTGATTCAACTGTTCGAACGGGGAATTCAAAAGAGACTGTTCCGCGCCGTGGATCCGGAAATTACGGCCAAGTCCGTCTTT
This sequence comes from Phycisphaerae bacterium, assembly GCA_012517095.1. GTDB lineage: Bacteria > Planctomycetota > Phycisphaerae > Sedimentisphaerales > Anaerohalosphaeraceae > FEN-1350. Next base: position 4,253 of record JAAYVQ010000057.1, read on the forward strand.
TCAATCATTGAGACCATCGCATTTGAAATGGCCGGGCGTTTCAATCAACCGCGGGCGGAAGACCTGTTTCAAAAAGTCGAACGGCTTTTTATCGACGGATTGCTGGCAACGCATATACGATCCCCAAATATGCAGAATAAAAAGCAGGGGCATTGATATGGGTAAGGTCCATAGGATCATATAGATGGCCCGGTGGTTCAGGATTGACCACTTTCCACAGGGTCCCGGTTCAACTTGATTTCGTGTTTCAGGATATTTGGAGATTCCCAATGCGATACGGCGCAGGAAGAAAATTTCGAGAACTGTTTCTTTCCGTTGTTTTGATTGGTGGCCTATCTGTCACCGGGTGTAAGCGCTCGGCGCCATCGGCTCCACCGCCCCCCGTCCCGGAAGTCACGGTGATCGCAGTCCAGCCGCAGTCGGTCGTACTGACCACCGAGCTTCCCGGCCGCACCGCGCCATTTCTCATCGCGGAAATCCGACCCCAGGTCAGCGGCTTGATCCAGAAACGGCTCTTCACCGAAGGTTCCGATGTCAAGGCAGGCCAGGTTCTCTACGAAATTGATCCGGCTCCGTTCCAGGCGGCGTTGAATAGCGCCTCGGCGAACCTCGACGCCACACGAAAGGCCGCCGACCAGGCGCAGGCCGTGCTCAACGCCGGCATTGCCGACATGGCCCGGCAGCAGGCGACCGTGGCATTCGCGCGGACCAATCGACAACGCTTCGAGGATTTGTTCAAGGATAAGGCCGTATCGGCGCTCGATCGCGACCAGGCCGTAACCCAGGCCGATGTGGCCGAAGCCACCCTCAAAACCGCCGAAGCCCAGGTACAAAGCAACCGCGAGGCCGTGTCTGTGGCCCAGGCAGCCATCGAGCAGGCCAGAGCGGCGATGGAAACGGCTCAGATCAACCTGGATTACACGAAAATCACCGCCCCCATTCCCGGGCGCATCGGAAAATCCGCCGTAACCGATGGCGCCATCGTAACGGCCTATCAACCCGTGGCCCTGGCGACCATTCAACAACTCGATCCCATCTATGTGGATGTGCGTCAATCCACCAACAAACTGCTGGAATTGCAGCGACGAATGGAGGCCGGCCAGATCAATCTCGAGGGGACCAACATCAACAAAGTCAAACTCTTGTTAGATGACGGAAGCGTCTATCATCAAAAAAAGAATGACCAGCCCCTGGAAGGAACGCTCCAATTCCGCGATGTTTCCGTCGATCCGAGTTCTACCACGGTGGTTTTGCGAATGGTCTTTCCGAATCCGGAAGGGGTCTTGCTCCCCGGCATGTTTGTCCGGGCAGTGGTGACCGAAGGATCGAACAATAAGGCCATTCTGATTCCGATGCAGACGGTGTTGCGGGATCCCAAGGGAAATCCCTATGTCTTGATTGTGAATGCCGAGAGCAAAGTTGAAATCAAATCGTTGGAACTGGATCGCGACTATGGCAATCAATGGCTGATTTCTTCGGGATTGGAAGCCGGAGATCGAGTGATCATTGAGGGGATTCAAAAAATCCGCCCGGGTATGCCGGTCAAGGCGGTGCCGTTCGGCGAAGGAAAAAAACCGGACGCCGAAGCGCCGAAAACCGCGGCACAACCCCCGGCCAAATCGAACTAACGGAGACCCGCCATGCTATCCAGATTTTTCCTCAAGCGTCCCGTCTTTGCCTGGGTCATCGCCATCATTCTGATGGTGGCGGGTTTGCTGGCAATCTATAAACTGCCCATATCTCAGTACCCACCGATCGCGCCGCCGTCCATCTCTATCTCGGCGTTTTATCCGGGTGCGTCCGCGGAAACGGTCGAAAACAGCGTCACCCAGATTATCGAGCAGAAGATGACCGGATTCGACAAGATGCTGTATTTGTCCTCCACCAGTGATTCATCCGGTTCGGCCCGAATTGAATTGACCTTTACTCCCGGGACCGATCCGGATCTGGCCTGGGCTCAGGTACAGAACAAGCTTCAACTGGCGATGTCCAATCTGCCCGAGGTGGTGCAGCGCTCCGGCGTCCGGGTGGCCAAATCCACGCGGAACTGGCTGATGATCGTCGGTCTGATATCGGAAGACGGGAGCATGACCGGATTCGATTTGCGGGATTATGCCGTATCGAATCTGGAAAAAGTCCTGTCGCGGGTTCCCGGAGTCGGCGAGGTAGAAGTCTTCGGCGGTCAGTATGCCATGCGCGTCTGGCTCAATCCTGACAAATTGAACGAATTCCAGATGACGGTGCAGGATGTGATCACGGCGATGCGGGCTTACAATGTGGAAGTGTCCGCCGGACAGTTCGGCGGGGCACCGGCGATGGAAGGCCAGCGATTGAACGCCTCCATCATCGTCCAAAGCCTGCTCAAGACACCCGAGGAATTCGCCGCGATTCCCCTTCGTTCCAATCCCGACGGTTCCATCGTCCGCATCAAGGATGTGGGGCGGACGGAACTGGGAACCGAAATGTACGATGTGGAACTGGAGTATAACGGCAAACCGTCCTGCGGTCTGGCAATTCGTCAGGCCGCCGGCGCCAACGCGCTGCAGACCGCCGACAATGTCCGGGCGAAACTGGAAGAGATGAGCCATTTCTTCCCGTCCGGGCTGAAAGTCGTATATCCCTATGACACAACACCGTTCGTCCGCGTGGCGATCAACGAAGTGGTGAAGACGCTGATCGAAGCGATCGTGCTGGTGTTTCTGGTGATGTACCTGTTCATGGGCAACATGCGGGCCACACTGATCCCGACCATCGCGGTGCCGGTGGTGATCCTGGGAACTTTTGCCGTGCTGGCGTTATTCGGCTTCTCCATCAACATGCTGACCATGTTCGCCATGGTGTTGGCCATCGGTCTGTTGGTGGACGACGCCATCGTCGTCGTGGAAAATGTCGAACGAATCATGAGCGAAGAGGGGATTTCCCCCTTCGAGGCCACCCAAAAATCCATGGACCAGATCACCAGCGCCCTGGTCGGTATCGGATTGGTTCTCTCGGCGGTGTTCGGCCCCATGGCGTTTTTCGCCGGATCGACGGGCGTCATTTATCGCCAGTTCTCCGTGACCATTATCGCGTCGATGCTGCTGTCGGTGGTGGTGGCCCTGATCTTGACGCCGGTGCTGTGTGCTTCATTCCTCAAGCCCGTTCCAAAAGGGCACCAACCGGCGGAAGGCGGTTTCTGGCTATTACGACCTTTCTTCCGTTGGTTTGACCGCGGATTCTTCCGGATCCGCGAATGGTATGTTTCCGTCGTGGGTCATTCTCTGGTTAGGCGATTTCGCTACCTTGTCCTGTTCATCGTGATTGTGGTCGCGATGGGATATCTCTTCAAACGGATGCCAACCGCGTACCTGCCCGATGAGGATCAGGGAATGATGATGGTACAGGCCATGCTGCCCGCCAACTCAACCCTTGAACAAACCCAAGCCGTGATGAAGGAGGTCCGGCAGTATTTTGAGGACAATGAAAAAGACGCTGTCGAGGCCGTCATGACGATTACCGGCGTCAGTTTCTCCGGCCGGGGACAGAATTCGGGCATGGCGTTTATCCGGCTCCGGGACTGGGAACTCCGAAACCGACCGGAGTTGAAGGTGGGTCCCGTGGCTGCACGGGCCATGGGTAGGTTTTCCCAATTTCGGAACACCATGGTATTCGCCTTCGCGCCGCCGGCCGTGGTGGAACTTGGCCAGGCCAAGGGATTCGACTTCCAGTTACTCGACCCCGGAGGCCTTGGCCACGCCGCCCTGATGGACGCCCGAAACATGCTGCTCGGCATGACCGCACAGGATGCGGCATCACCGAATCCGATCTTGACGAAAGTCCGGCCTAACGGCCTGGAAGATGTCCCCGAATATCGGATTGATGTGGATTGGGAAAAAGCCGGCGCTTTGGGAATACCCATCTCCTCAATCCACAACAGCATTTCCGCCGCCTTCGGAAGCGCCTATGTCAACGACTTCATCCAGGGTGGCCGCGTCAAGCGGGTCTATGCCCAGGCCGACGCCCCCTACCGCATGTTGCCTCAGGATCTGGAAAAACTGTATGTGCGGAACAACTCCGGAATCATGGTTCCCTTCCCTTCTTTCGCCTCCGGCCACTGGACCTCCGGTTCTCCAAAACTCGAACGATTCAACGGCTTTCCGTCGCTGAATATCATCGGAGAAGCGGCGCCCGGAAGGAGTTCCGGCCAGGCCATGCGGGCTATGGAAGATTTTGTCCGGAAGCTGCCGCAGGGAATTAGTTTTGACTGGACCGGCCTTTCCTATCAGGAACGCCAGGCCGGCTCCCAGGCCGCTCCCCTCTACGCCTTTTCGATTCTGGTGATCTTCCTGTGTCTGGCGGCCCTCTACGAAAGCTGGCCCATCCCCATCTCCATTCTGCTGGCCCTGCCGCTGGGCGTCATCGGCGGCGTGATTGGATCGACGCTTCGGGGATTGCCCAACGATGTCTATTTCCAGATCGGCTTGTTGACAACCCTCGGCCTGACCACCAAGAACGCCATCCTGATCGTGCAGTTCGCCAAAGCGCGGGTGGAAGAGGGAAAGGAATTGATCGAAGCGACTCTGGAAGGTTCGAAATTGCGTTTGCGTCCGATCGTGATGACTTCGCTGGCCTTCGGTTTTGGCGTTCTTCCGCTGGCCATGGCCAACGGTGCCGGCGCCGGCGCACAAAAAGCCATCGGCACTGCGGTTCTCGGCGGAGTTGTGACTTCAACTTTTCTGGTCACTTTGTTTGCTCCGCTGTTTTATGTCATGATCTATTCCATGTCCAAAAAACACAGAAGTAGTCAGGCGGCTCGATGGGTAACCGCCCGTACTTCAGAGGATCCTGCTCATGAATAAAGTTCGATTCGGCTGTCTTCTGTCGGCTGCAATCCTGTCAAGTCTGGCTGGATGTAATCTGACACCCGACTACACAAAACCCGACGCTCCCGTTTCCGCGAACTGGCCGACGGGTACGGCATACAAAAACGCCGCCCCCGACGCTCCGATTGCCTCGGAAATTCCCTGGCGACAATTCTTCGCCGACCCGCGGCTTCAGCAACTGATCGAAATGGCGTTGAACAACAATCGTGATCTTCGCATCGCCGCCTTAAATGTCGAACAAATGCGCGCCATTTACGGGATCCAGAGAGCCGAACTGTTGCCGACGCTCGATGCCGTCGGATCCGCCGGCCACCAGCGCATCGCCGCCGATCTGTCCACCACCGGAAAACCGATGAGGGTCGAGCAATACAGCGTCAATCTCGGCATTCTCGCCTGGGAAATCGACTTCTTCGGCCGTATTCGCAGCTTGAAAGAAAAAGCCCTGGAAGAGTACTTATCCTCAGAACAGGCCCGTCGCAGCGCCCAGATCCTGTTGATCACCGAAGTCGCCAACGCCTTCCTGGCGCTGGCCGCCGATCGCGATGGCCTCCAACTGACTCAATCCACGCTCCAGTCACAGAAGGCCACCTACGACCTGATCCAAAATCTATGCCAAAAAGGCGCCTCGTCCGAACTGGATCTATTCCGGGCTCAATCCAGGGTCGATGCGGCCCGGGTCGATGCCGGCCTCTACGAACGGCTCGTGGCGCAGGATGAAAATGCGTTGTCCTTTTTGGTCGGCGCTGTCGTACCCGACGATTTGTTGCCGGCTTCTTTAAGCGAGGTGGCCCCGTCGATGGAAATTTCTCCCGGCGTCTCCTCCGAGGTTCTCCTGAACCGTCCCGACATCCTCCAGGCGGAACATATTCTCAAGGCCGCCAACGCCAATATCGGCGCGGCACGAGCGGCCTTCTTCCCCCGCATCGCTTTGACTTCGACCATCGGAACCGCAAGCGACGAATTGTCCGGCCTGTTCAAATCCGGCTCGAATACCTGGAACTTCGCACCGCAGGCCGTGCTGCCCGTTTTCGACGCCCGCCTCGGCCCGGCTCTGGAAGCGACCAAAGCCCAACAGAAAATCCTCCAGGCCCAATACGAACAATCCATCCAGCGTGCGTTCAAGGAAGTCGCCGATGCCCTGGCGGTACAGGGCACGGTAGAAGAACAAATCGTCGCCCAGCAATCCTTCGTCCACGCTGTGGCCGAAACCTACCGCCTCTCGAATGTACGATATATTGGAGGAATTGAAAGTTTCCTCAGTGTGATTGACGCCCAGCGTTCCCTCTATGCGGCCGAGCAGCGATTGATCGCGCTTCGCCAAACCCGCTTGGCCAATCAGGTCGTTCTCTATGCGGCCCTGGGCGGCGGATGCGATTTGGCCGATAGCACGGAACCTTAGACGCCCCGGAGCCACTCTTCCGCAAGGAATACAAAGTCCCGCAGATCGACGACGCAATCGCCGGTCAAGTCCGCCGTCGGAATCCCGTTACACTCCGGCGTATGATCGACAAGCCGAAAATCGTCGAAATAGAGAGTCCCCGTTTGATTCACTTTCGACGAATTAACGACACTGACCAGAATCCCGTTCAAATTCCGGATTTCATCGACGCTGGTGTAGGGCGATTGCCACTGAATGTTGGGATTGTTCCGAAGATCGATCGTGATTTCATGCCACTGGTTCGGATCATTCACATTATCCACAATACTAAAGGGTCCGATCCTGAATGCTTCGCGCTCGGTTACATCCGGCGGATCATCCCCGACATGAATAAACAATCCGACATCCTCGGTGTTTCTGGAATGGTATTTGACGCGGAATCGGATTTGGTCGTATCCCTTCATATCCCTGGGGGAGAGTCGATGGGCTAAAACCAGCCAGTTATCCCCTCCCGTCCATGCGGGTAAAGAGAAATCAAACCGCATGCCCTTTGTACCGCCGTAGGGCGTCTCGGTTAGTCCCGTGACAAGGGTATAGGTCCATGTGTTCAGGTTGTTGTCGTTAAGGTACACAAACCAGCCCATGGTAATAGGAGGAACTCCTGTGGCCGAGTAACTCTCAAAATTGTCCAGGACGATGGGAGACTTGATACTGTTCGGTATTACGGTACTGTCCAGCCATTGACCGGCGAATAAACGCAGATCGTCCGAATCCACATCGTTGTCCCGGTCAAAATTGGAAAACAGCATGAGTTGCCGAATGTCCTCGGCCGTCAATGCATAATCCCAGATCGTTATGTCA
>JAAYVQ010000420.1 GCA_012517095.1 Phycisphaerae bacterium
GACGCGATATTCACGGTCAGCGAGCAATCGCTTCCAACCACGACAAAGGGAGCGGAGGTCGTCAAGACCGGAACAGTCTTTTCGGTTTCAAAACTTTGCACAGCCCCGGCGATGAAGTTCGGGTCTGTGTTACCGGCAAATGTCAATTTTTCATCGACGCGCCAATAATAAGTCGAATCCTTTGCCAGCGGGGTACCGGCGGGCACTGTATAAGAAGTGGTGGTTACATCGGCCACCATCGCCGCCGGGGCGGCATTCACCACATCGGCTTGGATCTTGCTTAGATACAATCGGAATGCCTTACCGGTCGCGTCAGCGGGCATATAGCCGGCGGCCCAGGTCAGAGTAGGCGTTGCGGAAATCCCGGTTGCCAGATTAGTCGGACTAACTTGGGTGGCAATCGATACTTCCGTTCCGGCCACCAGACTGGCCTCTACTTCCGCGGCGGTCATCGCATGGTTATAGATCCGGAATTCATTGAATTTGCCGCCATACATCGGATCCGGCCATTGAGACCGGCCCAGCCAGTTGTTGAAGTCGTTCATCGCGGCCAGTGTAAATCCCGCAGGGATAGTATTCTGAGCAACCTGAGCGCCGTTCAGATACATCCGGAATAACCCGGCACCTTCATCATAAGTTATGACAACATGTTGCTGTTCATTGGCTGTCAATAGGGCAGGGCCGTCCACAACATTCTCAACACGGGAAGGAATCGGCATGTTGATGCCACACCGCAACAAACTCGCTCCGCCATAGGGGCTCAGGAAAATATAACGGGAGTTTCCACTGGAACAGGACAGATCTTCCCCACAATCGCTGGCGCCCAAATCAAAAATGCGGCACCACATTCCACCGGACGTCCATGTCGTCCAGACCTCGAAGGTCGCCTGAGTACCGAGGGCCGAGATGATCCCATTCGGCAGATTGAGATAGTCGGTTCCAGCGGCCCCGGAAGTGCCGCCGCCGGCCAGAGTCAGTTGACCGTCGGCAAATATGGAATTACCGGTACCATTTACCAGCGTGGCATTCGCCGTTCCCACAGAGTCATTGGGGTCGTCCATCCCATAACGGTGCACGATCGCACCTTGGACCTGCATCACCCCTAAAACCAAAATAAAACTTCGGAACATCCACTTTTTCATCGTGTTTCCTCCACAATTAGAGATTAGACTTTCTGCTCAATTTGTATTTGGAATGACTCTACGCGGTCAATTCACTCTCCGATCCGATTAATCACCTCGACTGGCACTCCTGCCGTCATGATCCCTACACAACAACTCCCAAACTCCCTCAACTCCACAAGGTATTATAATGAGTTACCGGTTACCGAACAAGATGTTTTTGCGTTTTTCTTTAACCATTTTGCGAAAAGCTCCTCCCTCCTACTTCGTTTCCCCAGATGTCCCAACGCTACCGGTTTGCCTAATCCGGATAATTTCTTCGGCCGCGAACGATCGGCGATTGTGGGGAACCGTTCGGTCGCTGATTCCGGATATCTCGGATGACTCGTTTCCCCCGGCTGGGTCCCCTTCGGGGAGGACGGGGGGGCGTTTCACCCTTTGCCAGCGAAATCGACTTCGAACTAATTTGCTGAAGGGCATGATCCTGCGAATTTAATCCCTGTTCGAGCACTTCCATTGCCATCTTTTTCATCCGGCCTTTCATACTCCTCAAACCGTATGCGGCCGCTTTTTTGGCCGAACCCGGGTAGTTTCCGAACAACGCCTCCTTGAGGATCGCAAGTCCATCCTCCTGCAACCAGGATAGGTTACGAGCCGCCAACCTCGCCGAGGATATGTCCCGGGAAAACAGCTTCTCCCGGAGCTTTCGAAGAAGCTCAAGGGCCTCGGCATCCCGCTTTGGATCCGGCGCATTTGTCTTTTTCGATTGCATGCCAGCTTCCCTGCCATTCAAACAATTTCGATTGCCAATACCGTCCAAAATGTGGGAATCTTTCATCTCAGAGAAAAAGCATCCATGTAATAACCGCCTCCCACATCCTGCTCATATCGATCAGGATACAGGACTCGGGCAGGGTTCGTCAAGTACTATATGTGACTTTGTTGGGCTATATTCCGGCCGGAGAAAATGGTTTATTGATCCTTCAGCCAGACGGACGAATTCAGAGAACGGCTGCGCGGCTCGCCGGCATTTCGGTTGTCGCGAACATAATAGGGAATCGCCATCAGACTCGAACCATCGGCCCAGGCGCCCTTGATTACGAGGATACCCTCCAGAAGATCGGGTTTCCATTCCGTCGTCAAGACCGCATCCGGGCTCAGAACTTTGTTGAGTTCTTGGTCGGCTCTTTCGGCACAGTAGATCATCGGGCCGTATTGCAGGGCCACCCGCCCGCGGGTAGCGGCGACTTGATCGATGCCCTTGATCCGCTGAACCTTCATCGGGAGTTCCACTTCGATCGTATCCCCGGCCTTCCAGGTCCGTTCGATCCGGACATATCCCTGTTCGGTCTTTGGTGTTATCGAAGATCCGTTCAACGCCAGGGAGACGATCCCATTCGCCTCCGGAATGCTTGTATAGAGCTCGCTGACGCTGCGATTGGGAACCCGGATCCGGACGCAGAAATTCTGTTCGACCGCCGGTTTGACGGTGATGGTCACCTTGCCACTCCAGGGATAATCTGTCACCTGGACCAGTTCCACATTTGTTCCCGCCACATTCTCGACCGTAACCGTGCTACCCACAAACTGGCTGATCACGATTCCGTCTTCGCTGCGGGCATACATCCAGGTCGGAAGCATCAGCAGAGTCCGCGGGATATTGCCCACGCAACACGGGCAGGCATGCCAATCGTAGCGACGACCGCGGGAATCCAGCGCGTTGTCATAATAGAAATTCTTCCCCTGCAAGTCGATCGAACCGAGCAGCGCATTGTACAGGGTCTCTTCAGCCAGGTCCGCGTAACGGGAATCCCGCCACATCAGGTTCAGATTGTGCTGGAAGAATACCTCGCCGCAACTCGAACAGGCCTCGCAATATCCACTTTGACGGAGCGAATAATTCGGGCCGAAACCTTCCGAAGTTTCCCCGCTGCCCACGCCTCCGGTGACATAATATTTCTTGTTGATCATATTATCCCACAGCGACATCACCGCGCTCTGGTAGTCCAGGTCGCCGGTCTCAATGGCGATGTAGCTCATTCCCGTATAGGAATAGACGGCGCGGACGGCATGGCCGACGGCCTCGTACTGCTGGATGACCGGCCGGTGGCTCTGATCGTATTCGCCGCCATCCTTGCGGCAATCCAGAAGGAACTTGGCCAGCGTGATGTACTTGTCGCCCTTGCCGGCGCCTTCCACTTCGTTGACGAACCGGCCGAATCGGACCAGAGCCATTTCCATCGCCTGGTGGCCGTCATACCAGTATTGCTTGGGGGCTGGGCCGAGGTTGCGATCCCAGCAATCGGCCAGCTTCTTGGCGGCATTATACAGTCGCAAGTCGGCCCCGCCGGTCAGGATATGGTGGGCAATCGCCGCTTCGAGGAAATAGCCGGCGGTGTATCCTTCGTGATCGCCTCGATTCGACCAGCGTTTTTGTCCGCCGATCGTGTAGGAAGTATGCAGATAACCATCGGGTTCCTGGGCCGCCAGAATCTTGGGAATCCAATCCTCCAGTGTTGCCTTCATGTCCTGTTGGGCCTTGACGATCTCCGGATCGCCCTTGGGATCGACCATTTGGGCGATACAAATGGCCTCGATGGTGTTGTGTACCCAGGCGTTGGAGAACACATAACCCCGATGTTTCTGGTAGGGTTTACCCTGAAGTTTATTGGCCGCGTCGATAAAGTTATTGATCCCCCCTTCTCTCAGAGCCGGATCGTTGATCTTGGCGATGCAGTGCGGGATCCAGTTAACGATCAGCGCCTTGAGCCGACCATTCCATAGAGGACTCTCGACCGTATAGTGTTTTGTCCGAATCGGCTGAAAGTGCGTCTTGGGTGCCGGCACGATTGCGGTGACCTTCAGAGTTGACGAGCCGCTCAGTTGGTCTTCTCCCGCCGTCAGTTTCAGGACATATTCCCCGGGAGCGGAAAATTCCGCCGTCGTGGAGATTTCACCGGCGTTTTCAAAGGTGACCTCGCCCGGACCGGATTCTTTGCTCCAGGTTACTTTGGTTTCCCGGGCGGGCTTGAGGGTTTTCAGCGTTCCGGTCAGCCATGTCTTCGCTCCGAGAACAACCGTACGATCAAGCCCGGCCGTCACCTTCGGCGGAAATTCCGGCGATTCACCCGAGTCATAGACTTTCCACTCCAGAATACCGGTTGAAAACGAACCGTCCGAATCGATCTCCAGTCGCAACTTGCGGGTCTGGACTTCATCGAAGGAGGTTGTGTTGTATTGATTTTTCTCGACCCCAAGCCCCGATGGATTCTTGACCGACGAAAATTGGTTTCCATCCCAGTACAACAACCGGCAGGCCTTCGGATTGCGAACGCCCTGGTTGTCGTTCCACCAGTAAATGTCGATCTTGTTGACACAGACGGGGCGATCCCAGTCATACTGAACCCATTGGGTTCCGGTCCGATTCCAATTCCCGTAGGACCCTCGTCGGTTGTCCGCGGAATTGCGAGGATTCACCCCATCATTCAGTGCCGCAAGGGTCGTATCACCGGATACATAGGAACTCGAAGGCACGGCCACAACCGCCAGATTGATCCCGTCGGCCGGCGTCGATTGAGATTGGGATGCCGCCGGCTGGATCGAACTCGGCTGGCCAACGACGACAAAAGACAAGAAAACGATCTCCATGGATAACAACATGAATTTCATGGATTTTCTCCCTTAAATTTAGGAACCGTATAGGACCAAAGCAATAATATTAGATCTACTGTATGCGCATAAAACCACTTGGTAAACATCCGTCATTTTCCGGCAAATGGACTTTGTCTGGCCAACTCCGGTTCACTCCCGATATCAACCGGATCGACTTACCACCAGAATACTTGTCCCCAGGTCAATCGACGCTTCATCTGATCGAATGGACGGGCTTCCACATGACCGTCGGCAAACCCGATATTCGCCCCTTCGGGTTGAAAATAAGTCGGAGGAGCACCGGGCACATTCCGTTTTGTTAAATGATTCGTGGAATCCGGAATACCAAAATCCGCCATGGATCCTCCCGTTGTAATGTTGGAAAAATTGGTCGTGGCCTCCGCGCCATTCTGGCTGATCACCGCATCCATGATCATAATGCTTGCAGATGCATTTCTCAGGTCTGTAAGCTTGGAAATCCAATTGGGTTTTTCTCCCGTTTCCAGTTTCGTGGGCAATCGGGACACTTTTGTGACGGGGTCGATCCGTTCAAACATATAGATAAACGGCAAAACCCGGAAATGGGCCTTTTGTTCCGCAACGGATAATTTGGCCTCGTCGCGAACTTGCTGGGGAGAATGGAGATCAACCCCGGGCCAACTATACACCCAAGAAAATTGCCAGTAGCGGGCATCTTCCGGTTTTTTGATCCGGTTCACGGGGCAAAAAAACGATTTATAATCAATCCCCGACTCCCGACCGATTTGATTGGTTGACCAGAAACTGACATCCCAGAACCAGTTTCCCGTCGGGACGGTGGGAACCCATCCTTCATTATTCTCCGCATACATGATCGTCCCCAGGCATTGCTGACGGACATTATTCTTACAGATCGACTTTTTGACCAGTTCTTTGGCCTTGCCCAAGGCCGGAATAACGACGGATAACAGAATAGCGATGATCGCAACCACAACCAACAACTCGATCAGCGTAAATCCCCGTTTGCGCTTCATGGTAAACCTTTCTGAAATATTGTTCTCCAGCATATACATCGCTCCACCTCCTCAGATTATTATAAATATGTTGCTATGGCGTTTCCTGTTCATAGTATCTCTACGGGGGTCCTCAATCAAGGATGTATCGCGTTTTTATTTCACCATTTTGCGAACAATAAGTGGATTTATCCTTCTTCTTTCAGGACTTCCCCAGGCCCATCCCCATCCTGCATACACAAATCAGATTACCGTAAAACACGGGTTCTTCGGTATTCCCGCAAGCTCATTCCGGTTTCCTCCCGGAAATAGCGAGCGATATGCTCGACGCCGGTAAAACCGGTCTTGGAGGCGATTTCAGCGATGGAGATGTCCGTACCCACCAGAAGGCGCAGGATATTCTGGACTCGCACTCGCCTGATTTCCCTGTGAATGGATCGACGAAGAGTAGCGCGGAATTTCTTTTCGAGAACCCGCCGGGATACGGTCGTGGCCGCTACGACATCGTCCACCGTCAGGGAAAAATGTCCATGTTCCCGGATATAATGAATCGCGGCTCGGACATCGCCATCCTTTACGGCCAGGATATCCGTGGACTGTCGGGTCACCACATGGGTACCCGTCACCTGGATTACCTGCCCATCCATCCGGCTTCGACCGCTCATAAGTTCTTCCAGCAGGGAGGCCGCTTCATAACCGGCCGCCTCGGTATTCAGGGCAATGCTGGAGATGGGGGAATCCGAAAGCTCGCAGATTAAGATGTCGTTATCCACGCCCAATACCGCCACATCGTCCGGAATATCCAGTCCCGCAATCGCACAGGCCTCGACCACTTGCAGCGCTCGATCGTCATTACAGCACATCAAGCCCACCGGTCTGGGGATCAACCGTAACCATTCGGCAATCCGATGTCGTTCTTTTTCCCATGTCCTCTGCGAGGCAACTTGAGGGATCGGGTAAAGATGCGCTGAAAAACCCGCTTTCGCCACACGGGCACAAAAATGCTCCCCCCGGCCCTGTGACCAGACATACCCGGCCAGGCCGCAATACGCCAGAGATTCGAATCCCCGATCCAGCAGGTATTCTGCCCCCATCGTTCCGATCGCATCGCTGTCTGTCAGAATACACGGATACGGAAAATAATTCTCCCGATCGTGCTGCACATACAAAATGGGAACTTGTTGAAGATATCGCGGCAGGGATTTGATCACATCCCGCATGATCGCTCCATCGACGGCCCAATCTTTCCATTCGGGTAAAGCCGAATCCAATCCCCCCGCCTGTCGGAAACAGCGCCAGGGACCATGCAGTTTCGTGTAACGCGCGATGCCGTGGAGCAATCCTCTGCCGAATTCACGACTGGTTTCAATCAACAGGACCACATTCGGGACCTGGCGCTGATCCTGCGGTCGGGTCTTCGCCGAATCTTTCGGATCAACATCCTTCCTCACTGGATCAGTCATTACATTTCCCAATCATATCGGTTAAATCTAACCGAAGTTCGATATCCGAATACCGGGATAATTGTATCACATCCCTCTGTTTCCCGCGAATCATTTCTCCAGGGAGAAGCGTCCGATAACCCGACGATCAACCTCGTCAGAGATTTCTCAGGTACCTGAATCCCGATCCCCTATTGGCCGATATAATAGCGATATCCAATGATCCGGGCCATAGGTTCGGGGTTTGACGGACGAAATTCCGTGTCCATTTTCCCGGGGATTCCGTATAATAAAGTATTTGCGGAATAATGGAAATGGATAATCTTATGCGATTGAACCATAAAGACATAGTTTTCGTGATCGGGGTGATCTTGATCGCCGGTTGCGGTTTGTCCTCTCGCCCGGCCTCATTTCCGGATCGACCGGCCGTGATGCAATCTGAACCCGATCCCGAAACTCAAACATCCATCGTCCCGCAAATACCGCATTCAGAGTTAAACGAAACGAAACCGACACCCGATCTCTCAGTTGCCCAATCCAATACCAGGACCCAGTCTCCAGGTCTGATTGAATCTCCAACAACCCCGATCCAACCGGACACCGCAAGACAAACAAATCAAACCCCTGCACCAATTCAAGCTATACCTGATCCACAATTATCTACCCCCGCAGACTCTCTCAAAACCGCGGAGTCTTCTTCACCGTCCGAAGCCACGAAACCGAAAGATGCAACCCCGGCCCGGAAAGAATCCACAAGTCCGCCCGATGAAAAAACTCCCGAACCACCCAAACCCGAATCCCCCCCTTCGCAACCCGCTCAACCTCCGTCCAATCCAAATGAAACGGGCGCATCCCAGCCGATACCGTCGGATCTGACCGAACTCGAGGAAGCCGCACGCAAAGCGGAAGAAGAATTGATTGCCAAATTGCACCCTTTCTATGCCCGTTATGCCGACTTGCTTAAGCTGTATGTGGACGACAACGGCAATGTCGATTATGGAATCCTTCGTCGAAAACGGGGCGATCTTCTTGAAGCGACGCGAATGCTCGACGAACTCGACCCCCAGCAAGTTCTGTTCTGGACGCAGGAGGAAAAGATCGCGCTTTGGCTCAATGCCCACAACCTCTTCACCATTAAATTGATCGTGGACAACTATCCCATCAAATCCAGCGTCTGGGGCATGTGGTATCCCCCCAACAGCATCATGCAGATTTCCGGCGCCCGCGACAAGACCTACTTCAAAATGATGGGGCTCGAATATACGCTGCGCGAGATCGAACGCGACATTCTGCTGAAACGCTTTGGGGACCCCCGAATCTGTTTTGCCCTTTCCTATGCCAGCATGGGCGGGGCCTTTCTGCGAAGGGAACCCTACTACCCCCATCGGCTGGATTCCCAACTGGATGAACAAGCCCGGCGATTTCTCCAGAGTCCCCGCGGGGTCGTGATCGATCGCGGTGCTGCGACCGTTCAATTGTCCGATATTTTTGTCTGGTATCGAGAGGTCATGGTCGCCAAATACGGCCAGATCAAGAAATTCCGCGACCGTCCCGACGATATCCGCAGCTATCTGAATTGCATTCTCTTGTACCTCAAACCGGAGGATGCCCGTATTCTCGAATCGATTTCCCCTGCGGTCAAATTCATGAAATACGACTGGCAACTCAACGAGAAGTAATTTTCCATTTATTTCGTTCTGAACACCCATAGTCTTGATCGTCTGAATTTGCGATTCCCCCTTTGACGCGGCCTCAATCGTCGGGTAAAATATAGTTTTGTAGATTGAGACTGAATTCAGGAGAATGAGAATGAGAAAACGGAATGTCGTCCGCGGCGATGGTCGCCGCAATTATCTGTTTACCAGCGAATCCGTAACGCAGGGCCATCCGGACAAAGTGTCCGATCAGATCTCCGATGCGGTCCTGGATGCCATGTTGGCCCAGGACCCGCACAGCCGGGTCGCCTGTGAAACACTCTGCACCACCGGCCTTGTCGTCGTCGCCGGAGAAATTACAACCCGTGCCATTGTCGATATCCCCACCGTCGTCCGCCAAACCATCCGCGAAATCGGTTATACGGATCCCCATATCGGTTTTGACTCCGAAAATTGCGCCGTTGTAGTCGCTGTGGGAAAGCAAAGCCCGGATATCGCCATGGGGGTCAACGAGACCTCCAAACACGAACAGGGCGCCGGCGACCAGGGCTTGATGTTTGGTTATGCCTGCCGTGAAACCCCGGCGATGATGCCCCTTCCGATCTACCTGGCCCACGAATTAACCGGCCGGTTGACGCGGCTTCGCCAGAGCGGCCGAGCCAAGTGGCTCCGACCTGACGGAAAGTCGCAGGTCACCGTGGAATACAACGAAAAAGGCAAACCCGTCCGCATCCACACCGTAGTCGTCTCCACCCAGCACACTCCGGACATCTCACACGCCAAGCTCCGCAAAGAAGTCATCCGCCAGGTCATCCTGCCGGTGTTGCCAAAACGACTGGTTGATAAGGACATAATCATCCATGTCAATCCCACCGGCCGTTTTGTCATTGGCGGACCCAAGGGTGACAGCGGATTGACCGGCCGGAAGATCATTGTCGATACCTACGGAGGCCGCGGCAGCCACGGTGGGGGCGCCTTCAGCGGTAAGGACCCATCCAAGGTAGATCGAACTGCCAGCTATATGGCCCGTTACATCGCCAAGAATGTCGTCGCGGCCGGACTGGCTGATTCCTGTGAAATCCAGTTATCCTACGCGATTGGCGTCGCTCAGCCGATTTCGGTTCTGATTGATACGGAAGGTACCGCAAAAGTAAACGAGCGGACCCTCGAACATGTCGTACGCAATCTGTTCCCGCTCACGCCCAAGGGTATGATTCGGCACCTGAACCTGCTGCGGCCGATCTTCAAAGAAACCGCCCGCAACGGCCACTTCGGTCGCAGTCACGGTGAATTCACCTGGGAAAAAACCGACATGGTCTCGAAACTGCGCAAGGCATTCGGGTTGAAATAACTCCATCCCCTCCATTGGAATCCAATACAAACAAAGGCCCGGTCCACTCTCCGGGCCTTTCGTTTCCTCTGTATATTCCGTCTCAGCGATCTTGCGTCGGCTCAGGGATTTCCTTCCATCCATCGCTGACTGAAAACGGAAAAGTCGTTCAGGTTGACAATGGCGTCACCCATTCTTCGGGGCATCAGATCATAGTAAGGCGAATCCTGGAGCCAGACCCCGCACAGGATCATCAAGTCTGACAAATCGGTATTCCGATCGCGCGTAAAATCGGCCTCAAAGGGACACGATTCCGGAACTACTCGCAATTCCGTGGTAAAATGGTAATCGTACACGGTGGGCCCCAAAGTCCGGCCTGGAAAAATCAACTCCACGAAAAATGCCGTCCATCCCTCTGGTGGCTCGGGAACCTGCCCAATATAGATCCCTCCTCCCTGATCCGACAACACACTGCTACTCCAGGAAGGACCGATCGTGACCATACGAAAATC
>JAAYVQ010000421.1 GCA_012517095.1 Phycisphaerae bacterium
AAATGCTCGACGAGATCAAGGAGATCGACGCCGTCATCGCGGCCGTGCCCGATCACACCCACGCGGTCATCTCCGCCGCGGCAATGCGGGCCGGCAAGCACATCCTCTGCGAAAAGCCGCTGACCCACGACCTTCGCGAGTCGCGAACCTTGCGTCAGCTTGCACGAGAATTTAAGGTTGTTACGCAGATGGGAAATCAGGGAACTGCCTCCGAGGCCTTCCGTCGGGCCGTCGAGGTTCTCTGGTCCGGCGCGCTGGGGACCATTCGCGAAGTCCATGTCTGGAACACCGGCGGCGGCTCCGGCCCCCGGCTGCTGCCGAAGGGCGAAGAATCCATCCCGCAGACCCTGTCGTGGGATGTCTGGCTCGGCCCGGCCGCCGAGCGGCCGTTTCATTCGCAGTGGCTGAACTGGCACGGCTGGCGGGATTTTGCCACGGGCAACCTCGGCAACTGGGCCAGCCACACGATGAATGTCGTCTTCAAAGGCCTCAAGATCGACGCCCTGTGGGACACGGAAAAACCCCTGCCGCTGGCCGATCGGACAATCCGCGTCAAGGCCGAGGTCTCCGAGATCGTCACCGAGGCGTTCCCCCGCTGGGAGATCATTCGCTACGATGTCCCCCCGAGGGGTCCTCTGCCGCGCGTACAGGTCACTTGGTTCAACGGCCCCGGGCAGGCCCCTGGCCGCGAGCAAATCGAATCCCTCATGGGCAAGAAGCTCGACTGGGGCGACGCCGGCGACAAGAAATGGGCCGACCACGCCGGATGTCTGTTGGTCGGAACCAAAGGGATGCTCCACTCCACGGGCCACAATGCCTCATTTTCACTTTTACCGGATGCGGATTTTAAGGAATTCAAATTTCCTGATCCTGTTCTTCCACGCGGCCGGGGCCATGAGCAGGAATGGCTCGACGCCTGCCGAGGGGGGGCGGCGCCGATGTCCAGCTTTGAGTACGCCTCGCGCCTCACCGAGTTCAACCTGCTCGGCAATGTCGCCACGCAGTTTGACGGTCAGCTCGACTTCGACCCGGTCGAGCTGAAGATCGCCAACAACGAAAAGGCCAACGCTGCCCTGGGCCGCGAATACCGCAAGGGCTGGTCATTGCAGATGTAGCACGACCATCTCTGTTGTGGACGGCCGCACTCCGTTGCGGCCGTCAATCGATTGTCTGGAGAACAAACATGAATCGGATTCAATCAATAATGTGCTGCGTAATCGGATGTTGTCTTCCCGCCGTTTCCATTGCACAAATCTCGCCCGATCAACTCGCCAAGATCGAAGCCGCTGTTCCCAAAACCGCCCGCGTTGTTCCGCAAAAGCTGCGCAAGGTCCTGATCTGGAACACGCCCTTCATGGACAAATCGCCGCACAAGGGCTACACGATCCCACATTCGGAGCTTGCGTTTCGCCTGATGGGCCAACGAACCAAGGCCTATGAACCCATCGTTAGCGACGATGTTGCAATGTTTCTGCCGGACAATCTGCGAAAGTTCGATGCCATCGTTCTCAACAACAGCGACGGCCCGTGGATTCGCCCGACAGAGAAAGATATGGGCAAGTTTATATCCATTGGCACCGACATCGATATCGTCGAAAAAATCCTCCGTCAGTCGCTGCTCGACTGGGTCGCCTCCGGCCACGGCATCGTCGCCTTTCACTTTGCCATCGGGGCCAACACCCACTGGCCGCAGTTTCAGGAACTGCTCGGGGCTGCGTACTCAGGCCACCCTTGGAACGAAGAAGTCGGCGTCAAAATCGAGGATCCGACCCATCCGCTCTTGGCGGCCTTCGGCGGAAAAGACTTCCG
>JAAYVQ010000422.1 GCA_012517095.1 Phycisphaerae bacterium
ACCGCTCTGAGAGTCGGCGATACGGCATTCATTGGATTCGGTTGCGAAATGTTGCACGGTATCGGAATGGAGATCAAAAAGGCCTCTCCGTTTAAGCACACATTTGTCATTACACACTGCAATGGCGCCGCCGGATATCTGGCCCCGGCGGATCTGTATGAACAGGGGGGATATGAAATTCAGACCAGCCCCTTTGCTCCCGAGGCCGCCGCTCTGGTTGTCGAACGGGCCGGCAAGATATTGAATCAAATCAAGACGGATTAGTATCGGCCAGTTCGAGATGCGATAAAATCTGATCACCGGCCTTGTATTGCCGTTTGTGATAATGTCAGAATTGATAGTGGAGATGCATGGATATGTCCATCTTTGAGGGATCTGAAAATCGCGGATTGGGTTGCGGTTCCGTTCGGATGACGATTTTCCTTTTGTGTCTTTTGTGTGGATCGCCGGTTGTCTTGGCCGAGACCTGTTATTTGAGCGAGATGCCGGAATTGATTCTCAGCCACCACCAGGCGTGGGGGCAGTTGGGTGTCGATACGGCGGCCCATGCACCCGGAATAGCGGGCGAACCGATTCGGATCGGTAACCTTCAGTACGCCAAAGGGTTGGGACATCATGCCAATGGCGATCTGGTGATCTTGTTAGATGGATCATTTTCCACATTTGAAGCCGAGATCGGTTTGCAACCCTGTGGTTCGAAGGATGGAAGCGTTATATTTCGTGTTATCGTGGATAATGAAAAGCGGTTTGAAAGTGGTATCCTTCGTGTGTCCGATGCTCCTGTCCCGGTACATGTCGATATCGTCGGCGCTCAGGAACTTCGGCTTGAAGCTGAGAATGCCGGTGACGGGATTACTTGCGACATGGCCAATTGGGCCGAAGCTCGCCTGACGCGTTCCGTTTCGCCCTCAGGTCTCCCGCATCCGGATGTGGATATTGCCTGCTTTGGTCGCGTTGTAAGCTGGGATCCAAACCGCAAAGACGGTTGTCGGTCCAGCCGACTGCAGGAGTTTTCCGCGGACGATTTGTTTCTGGAGACCGATCTTGTTCGCAATACGGATGGATTGTACTCTGTACCGGTCAACTCCGGCGGCGGGTGTATCGGGCTGCAATGGTTTAATCGGCGTACGATCCGCGAACTCCGTCTGTGTTTGCCGAAAACGGTTTCGCAGCTTACGGTCGGTGATATCCGGGTTGAAGGATGGTTTGGCGAATCCGCCTGGCAGGGCCAATGGATGCGGCTGGAGGGGAGTCTGTCGGTGGAGACAAACGACATCATTTTCCGACCCTTGTTGAGATCCCCCGACGGGACGTTTCTTCAAACGCAAAAAGTTCGCTGGATTCTTCCGGCCGTTCCAGGATTCGAGCAGATCCGTACGCTGTTGGCATTTTCGCGCCTACGATGGGACACCGCCAAGATCCTTGTTCAGGGGATTGATTCCGCTGGTCAACTCCGAGTCGGGCTCTCAATCTCCAATGGAGAGTTTCTGGAACCTGTTCCTTCCCAGATATCGTTGTCGAATCCTGTTTCGTTATCCGTCCGCTATGTGCGATCGTCTTCTTCGAAGGCTGATCAAACAATTCTTCAATTCAGCTTTCCGGCGGGGGCATTCGGTGTGGCCGTGACGGATATTTTGTCCAACGAATGCGTGTATCTTCCGGACTTTGGTTTATTCATCACCCGCGATCCCTCGCCCGTAAATCTCGACGAATATCGGAAGATGGTTGAGGAGAAGAAAACGGTTCTCCAAGCGGTCAAAGAAATGCCTGACCAGACTTTGGTTCAGGCAATGGCACGGACCCACAATCCGGCCCAGAACGAGGGCCCCGTCATGTTGTCTTTGGCCTGTGACAATACAAAATATGTCGTGGAGAGAGATGGAACCCTGCGTTTCCGGGCGACCCGGAACGCCGCAGCAGATTGGTTTGAATCGGCCGCGAAGATTCGACCCCGGTTCCAGATCGAACAGCCGGTTCATCGTTCACGACGGCTGGAGGGGGGGTGGTTGCCGATACCGGTATTGACGACGGAAGATAAGGATCTGGTATGTAAGCAAAGGGTATTTGTTGCTCCGATTGATGATTCCGGCGATCATCCTGCCCGTATCGGTCGCCGTGGGATATGCGTGGTTCATTTCACGCTTTCCAATACACAAACAAACCCGGCCGCGATTTCTTTCTCTCTGGATATTCAGACCAACGAACAAAAAAATCAACCGGCCAAACTCATACCCGTCCAATCGGGATTTCATCTCAGAGGGGATGAAGGTGTCTATGGTTTGATTGCCATGGCTTCGCTTGGCGGGCTCAAATCGGGAATATCCGAGGGTTGTTTCCAATTGACTGGAGAACTGGCCTCGAATTCGAATGCTGAATTTGTCGTATTTCTCACCTCGCCGGGTGAACCTTTGCCGGTGCAGTTTGATTTAGCGGCTTTGCAGCGCGATACAGAATCTTATTGGAAGGCCATTCTGGCCTCGGCATCGCAGATCGAGACTCCAGATCCGTTTCTCAACGATCTGATTCGATCTTCTCAGGTCCGATGCCTGATTGCTGCACGGAATGAAGCGGAGGGTTCCCGTGTTGCCCCCTGGATCGCGGCCATGTCGTATGGCCCCTTGGAAAGCGAGGCCCATTCGGTGATCCGCGGGATGGATTATCTTGGTCACGCCGACTTTGCCCGACGCGGGCTGGAATTCTTTATCCATCGATACAACCCGGAAGGATTTCTGACTACCGGCTACACAACCTTCGGTACTGCCTGGCATCTCTGGACTCTCGGGGAACATGTGCAACTTACCGGGGATTATATTTGGGTTCGAACTCATGCTTCTGATCTGATCCGTGTGGGGGAGTGGATTGTTCGACAAACGGCCAAAACGCGCAAGCTGAATCCGCAAGGCCAACCCATGCCGGAATATGGTCTCATGCCACCGGGTGTCCTGGCGGATTGGAATTCCTTCGCCTATCATTTCTGCATGAATGCATATTACTTTGCGGCACTTCGGGAATTGGGAGCAATTCTCGAAGTGACCGGATTTCCTCAGGGTGGGACTTTTCAGGCGCAGGCCAACGAGCTGCGCGACAATCTTCTTCGATCCTATCACTGGACCCAGGCGCGTTCTCCAGCCATCCCGCTGCGCAACGGAACCTGGATCCCACGGTACCCGTCCCAGGTCCATAGCCCGGGAAACCTTGGCGATTTTTTCCCCGGACAGGATGCCGGCCGCAGTTGGTGTTATGATGTCGAGTTGGGAGCGCATCAACTCGTGCCGACCGGAATATTGGTTCCGGATGACCCGGAGGTGACACGAATGCTGGATCACATGGAAGATATACAGTTTCTGTCAGACGGCTGGTTTGATTATCCGACCGAGCGAAACCGAAAGGATTGGTTCAACCTCGGCGGTTTTTCCAAGGTACAACCTTACTATACCCGTAATGCCGAGATTTATGCGCTTCGTGATGATGTCAAACCATTTATTCGGTCCTACTTCAATTCCATCGCCTCTCTGGTCAATCCTGAGGTGATGACCTTCTGGGAGCATTTCGCTCACAATGGCGCCTGGGACAAAACTCACGAAACGGGTTACTTCCTGCATCAAACGCGGTCGATGCTTGTCCTGGAACGGGGCCGGAATCTTTGGTTGACCCCTCTGATCCCGTCCGAATGGCTTCAGTCGGGGAAAAGTCTTACCGTGAGCAATGTTCCGACCCGTTTTGGACCGATTGGTTTCCGGATCAACTCCCGACTTGAAACTGGTACAATCGAATTGATGATCGTTCCGCCAAAACGAGTAATACCGGAAGCCCTTGTGATACGACTTCGAAATCCCGAAGGTCGTTTACTGGACAGAGTCGAGGTCAATGGCCA
>JAAYVQ010000423.1 GCA_012517095.1 Phycisphaerae bacterium
ACGCAACTGTTCTCCGAGCTTGGCCAGGCGATTGGACATGTTCAGGTTCCCGAAAAATTTTTTAAATTGTTCTTGTACCCGAGTTAAAGTTTAGCATAATAAACTTTCGTTCAGTATAATAATCGATCCGGGTCGGGATGACAAGTCGAAAATCCGGACGGGGATCGAATTTTCGAACGATTAAGATCGAAGAAAGGCCAGAGAAACCATGAAGGCATTGGTCAAAGCCAAGGCGCAAGAGGGATTGTGGCTGCAGGATGTTCCCGAACCCGAGATGGGCATCAACGATGTGCGGATCCGGATCGTCAAGACCAGCATCTGCGGGACGGATGTGCATATCTACAACTGGGACAAATGGGCCCAGGCGACGATCCCGGTGCCGATGACGATCGGCCACGAGTTCGTCGGGGTGATCGACAAGGTCGGCGGCAATGTCCAGGATTTCCATCCGGGCGACCTGGTCAGCGGGGAGGGGCATGTTGTCTGCGGGCGGTGCCGGAATTGCCTGGCGGGGCGGCGGCACCTGTGTAAGGAGCCCAAGGGCGTCGGCGTCAACCGCACGGGGGCATTCGCCGAATATCTGGTCTTGCCGGTGACAAATGTCTGGTACTGCGACCGGTCGATCCCTCGGGATGTCCTGAGCTGCTTTGACCCGCTGGGAAACGCGGGACACACGGCCCTGTCGTTTAACCTGGTGGGCGAGGATGTACTGATCACCGGCGCCGGGCCGATCGGCTGCATGGCCGTGGGGATCGCCAAGAAGGCCGGGGCACGGCATGTTGTGATCACGGATGTCAATCCCTATCGGCTGGAACTGGCGCGGAAGATGGGCGCAACGCGCGCGGTCGATGTCCGGACGGAAAATCTCAAGCAAGTCGCCGACGAACTGGGGATGAAGGAGGGCTTCGATGTCGGGATGGAGATGTCGGGCAGCCCGGAGGCGTTTCGCGGGATGCTCCCGGCGATGAGTCACGGCGGCAAGATCGCGCTGCTGGGGATTTTGCCGGAGGTCGCGATCGACTGGGACTATGTCGTGTTCAACGGCCTGACAATCAAGGGGATTTACGGCCGGGAAATGTACGAGACCTGGTACAAAGTCACGATGCTGATCCAGTGCGGGCTGGATATCACGCCGCTGATCACGCATCGGTTTCATTACACCGAGTTCGAGAAGGGTTTCGAGGTCATGCGGTCGGGCAAGTCCGGCAAGGTCGTGCTCGACTGGTCTGAGGAATAAAATCAGGAGTCTGTTATGTATTCGGGAATTCAGCAACATCTCAAAGGCGAACTGGAATCCATCCGGGCGGCGGGTCTATACAAGGGCGAACGGATCATTACCAGCCCGCAGAGTGCGCACATCACCGTTGCGGATGGTCGAACGGCGCTCAATTTCTGCGCGAACAATTACCTGGGCCTGTCGAGCCATCCCGAGGTCATCGCGGCCGCAAAGGAGGCGGTGGATCGCTGGGGCTACGGCTTGTCGAGTGTTCGCTTCATCTGCGGTACACAGCGACTCCACAAACAACTGGAAGCGAAGATCAGTGAGTTTCTCGGAACGGAAGATACGATCCTGTACAGTTCGTGCTTTGACGCCAACGGCGGGCTCTTTGAGACGATTCTGTCCGAGCAAGATGCGGTCATCAGCGACGCTCTCAATCACGCCAGCATTATCGACGGGATCCGACTGTGCAAGGCCCAGCGGTTTCGCTACGAAAACAACAGCATGGCCGACCTGGAGGACAAGCTCAAACAGGCCGCGTCGGCTCGATTTCGGATGATCGCCACCGACGGCGTGTTTTCGATGGACGGGTTCCTGGCCAATCTGCCGGAGATTTGCCGTCTGGCGGAGAAGTATGACGCGATGGTCATGGTGGACGATTCGCACGCCGTGGGATTCATGGGTGAAAACGGCCGCGGTACGCATGAGCATCACAAGGTCATGGGCCGGGTGGATATCATCACCGGAACGCTGGGCAAGGCACTCGGCGGAGCCAGCGGCGGATATACCAGCGGCAGAAAAGAGATTATCGAATTTCTGCGGCAGCGATCGCGGCCGTATCTGTTTTCCAATACACTGGCGCCTTCGATCGCCGCCGCATCGTTGAAGGTACTGGAGTTGCTTTCACGAACCAGCGAACTTCGCGATCGCCTTCATGCCAATACGGCGTACTTCCGCAAGGAGATGACGCAGCGCGGTTTTTCGATCCTTCCGGGAGAACACCCGATTGTTCCAATCATGCTCGGCGATGCGCGGGTGGCACAGGAGATGGCCGCGCGGATGCTCGACGAGGGAATCTATGTTGTCGGTTTTTCCTATCCGGTGGTTCCGCAGGGCAAGGCCCGTATCCGCACACAAATTTCCGCCGCCCACAGCCGGGAGGATCTGGATCTGGCGATCGAACAATTCGCG
>JAAYVQ010000424.1 GCA_012517095.1 Phycisphaerae bacterium
CTTCCTGTGCCCTGTTGTCATTCCCGCGAATGCGGTATCCAATTTCCAATATCAAATATCCAATTTACAATGACTTCGTCCGGTTTTCCGCCATTCCCGCAAAATGGGGACTGGTATCGTTCCGCCGAAGGCGGGTTGTACTTGTCCCCTTTTTGCGCATCACTCCCGCATCCAATTGGATGCGACAATTCCAAAATCCGCCAGATCCACGCGCTCGTCTCCATTTCCATCCGCCGCCCCGGCTGTCTCCAACATTCCCGCCATCCACCGCCCCGCCAGATACACCAAATCCTCCATCGCCACCCCGTCAGGACAATTCAAATCCCCATCCTGCGAAAACTCCCACGCCAGCCGTGGATGATCGATTCCATCCGCACACATCCGCCACATATCCTCCGTCCCATTTATATTTTCTCCGACAAAATCCCACCCCGCATTCGTGAATGTCGAAAGCATCTTCATCTCCGCCGTTGTCTTGCCGACTCCGCCTGCGCTTGTTTGTTGTCCGGAGGTCTCCATATCCCAGAAACACCCACTGATCGTACCGTTATCCCCTCCGCACAGTCCTCCGAAGTTCTGAGATCCTTGTCCAACATTTACACTTCCGCTGGAATAGCAATTTTGGATACGACTGTCATCAAATGACTCCCCGCATAAACCGCCGATGTATGAGGAATTGTTGCCGCAGGTTACGCTTCCGGTCGCATAACAATTCTCGACGGATCCCAATATTACCACACCACAAAGCCCACCGACATGCCGGCTATTCAATCCACCGGTCACACTACCGGTTGCAGAACAATTTGTAAGGACACCTCTGACACTCCCGCTACAAAGTCCCCCAGTACCAAAAGATCCTGTACCCTTGACTGTGACGGCGGCGGAACAATTGGAGACAATCCCCCCACGATTATCGCAAATCAATCCGCCGACACCCTCTCCCCCGTTCACTCTGCCGGTGGCATGGCAATTCTGAATCGTACCTTGGTTGATGCCGCATAAAGTGGCACAGTATTTCGAATAAAGGATATAGATGTTGTCGCCGATTTCGGCATGATCCAGGATGACATTCTTCACAATACCCCCTATACCGACACTCCCGATCAGGCACAGGAAAGAGTTGTCATCATTAGAAGGTTCATTGTCCAACCGGGGATTAATGGTAAGATTTATGATTCGATGTCCATTCCCATCAAAACCCCCTGTAAACTCGGCGCCCTCGAATGAGGAAGAATAGCCGATCGTATCGGGGGCGATGACCGCCCGGCCTAAAATAGAGGCGCCCATATCAATATCCGCCGTAAGGATGTAATGCCGATCCAGCAAGTAGGGATCCGTTCCTATGGCCATCAGTTGAGCCGCCGTCGAAATCCGATACGGATTGGTTTGAGTTCCATCCCCGCTGTCGAAGGGAGATTCGAATTCCCATACCATTCGCGGATAATTGTTCGACGACATATGCCAATCCGCCGGATCCCCATCGCTTTCGCGGAAATCCCAACCGGCGTTGAGAAAGGTACTCGGCCGTTTCATGTCCTCGGTCATCAATCCGGTACCCCCGTAGCTGTATCGTTGCTTGGAGGTCTGGATATCCCAAAAACAATTCGTGATATAATTCGGCCAATTACTACATCCACACAGGCCGCCGAGATACTCTGAATCAGTTCCGCCGCTGATCCGTCCCGTCGAATAGCAATTGGCGATATGGCCGTCCGGTGCAAAAAAAGTAGCTGTGGGACCGATTAAAGAATACCAATCATTGAAACCGCACACACCACCGAGGTAATCTGCATCGTTTCCACCGGTTACGCTTCCGGTCGCATAACAGTTGCTGATATATCCCCCATTAAACCCGCACAGCCCTCCAAGGAGCCCTGAATTTTCCCCTCCTGTTATACTGGCCGCTGAAGAACAATTCAGAATATTTCCGGCCGTGTAAGTTCGCATACCGTCGTTCCAGCCAACCAGGCCGCCGAGAGATCCCGAAAGATCTCCTCCAATGATACTTCCGGTCGCCGAACAGTATCGAATTGTCCCACGGTTATTGAAACCGCACAATCCTCCAAGATAGTGGGACTCATCGGTGCTTACGATCGTCACATTCTCCATTCGGATGTTCTCAATCAATCCGCTGGACGCCAACCGACCAATGAAACCCAAATGGGAAAAACTCCCAATCAGGCCCCCATCGATCGTCAGATTTCGGATCGCGTGACCAGCGCCGTCCAATCGACCCATGAAATGACCGATCGGCCAAAAGTCCTCGATTCCAGACATATCAATATCGCCGACAAGGGTAACCGATTTATCCCAATCCTCCGGCCGGCGACTGAGACTCAACAAATCCGACGCGGTCGCAATCTCAAAGGGCCGGCTGACTCCGTCCCCCGCGTAACTCCGCGGATAAACAAAATCAATCATATTGCCGGGTTTATTCTCCCACGCCAGGTGTGGATAATCCCGGTCCTCGTCAAGCGTCCATGCCCCGTTGTTCCATCCAACAAAGGTCGTCTCCCGCCGCAGTTCTGCCGTCGTTTTTGAATACCCGCCTGCACTGGTCCCTTGCCCGGAACTCTCGATATCCCAAAAAGAATTACATATCCGGGCATTATTTCGTCCGCACAAACCGCCAGGATTGTCTCCTCCACTGACTTGCCCTGAGGCATAGCAGTTGTCAATGCCGCAATTGAACTCGTATTGATTGGCGCCGCACAGGCCTCCTATACAGTTCGAGCCCTCACCACCCGTAACATGGCCTATAGCATAACATGTGGCAATCGTACCAATATTTTCCCCGCACAGGCCGCCGAGATATTCCGAGGAATCCCCACCAGTAACGCTGCCGGTAGCATAACATCCGCTTATGGTAGAAATCGTGCTTCCGCACAATCCGCCAAGATAATCAGAATTATTTCCGCCGGTAACACTGACCTGGGAAAAACAATCGATGATTTCGCTATAACGGACGGGAGAACCCCAATAAATACACTTTCCGCACAGACCGCCAAGATATTGCGAACTATCCCCACCTTGAACTGTACCTGTTACACCGCAGGTGTCGATTCGGCCGCCTTCATTTTCACCAACCAGACCGCCGACCTTTTGGTTTCCGGAAATGCTTCCGATAGCATGAGAATATTGGATGGTTCCCCCATTGGATCCACACAATCCCCCCACAATTTTACCACCGGAGATGTGAACGTTAATATGACAATGATCGATGATCCCCTCATTCTTGCCGCAAAGTCCTCCCAAATAATAACTTGTACAAGTGATCGCCGCATTTTCGATGGTAAGATTTCGGACTTGACCTTCCGTACCAATCCATCCGAACAGGCCAAGATTGCTATTACCATCATTGGCTGGATCGCTGTCGGTCAGAGTGTTGATCGTTAAGTTCGAAATCGTTTGGCCTCCGCCATCGAAGAAACCTGCAAATGAAACCCCTTGATATCCGGATATGGAGGAATCTATATCCTCCGCAATCACTGCCGTGGTGAAAGTATATGCAGCCAGATCGATGTTGGCCGTGAGAACAAAACACCTGTCGTAATCGTCCGGGGTTTGCCCCAACGCGATCAAATCCTCCGCTGTGGCGATCCGATATGGATCGTCGGCCGAACCGGAACCGCCGGAGTAGGTGCTGGCGCAGACCATCGACGCGAATGTAAAAAGTGTGTAAAAAATGAATCCTGCGGGGAAACGACCGCTTGTATGGGTATGAATCATATCAACCGCTCCTTCCTGAACCCGGGAACTACTCCAAAAACCCAGCCACCATCCTGATTTTTGAAAATATTATACCATCCCGGTCGCGAATTTGCAAGAAAATAATTGTCGTTGTTGTGGTTTCCGAATCCAAATAAACCTCATCATCATGGGAATAGTCAATCGTCAATATTCAACAGTCAATCTTCTTGCTTTGCCCGCCAAACGCCGTACAATATTCCCCCTCTGACAAAACGAAAACAGGACAGGCAATGGCACGAAAAACAACAACGAAACGGACAAGCAAGCGGCTCCGCATCGGTCTGGTCTATGACTTGCGGGACGACTATCTGGCCATGGGTTACGGCCCCGAACAGGTCGGCGAGTTCGACAGTATCTCGACGATCAACGAACTGGAGAAGGCCTTGACGGCCCTCGGTTACCGCGTCGAGCGGATCGGCCACGGCCGGCGACTCGCCGAGCTGCTGGTGGCCGGGCGTCGCTGGGATCTGGTCTTCACGATCGCCGAGGGTCTCTACGGCCGCAGCCGCGAGGCCCAGGTCCCCGCCCTGCTGGAGCTTTACAACCAGCCGTACACCTTCTCCGACCCGCTGACCTGCGCCGTCACGCTGGACAAGGCCGTCGCCAAGCGTCTCGTCGCGGCCGCGGGGCTTTATACGCCGCACTTTGCCGTCATCGAGCGGCCCGCTGACCTGCACAAAGTCAAGCTGGCGTATCCGGTTTTCGCCA
This sequence comes from Phycisphaerae bacterium, assembly GCA_012517095.1. GTDB lineage: Bacteria > Planctomycetota > Phycisphaerae > Sedimentisphaerales > Anaerohalosphaeraceae > FEN-1350. The sequence continues at coordinate 4,459 of JAAYVQ010000424.1, forward strand.
AGCCCATCGCCGAAGGCACCGGCAAGGGTGTGGACGCGACCTCGCGAATTGACAATGCCAAACAACTCGCGACCGTCTGCCAGCGTTTGCTCAAGCGGTACAGCCAGCCGGTTCTCGTCGAAGAGTACCTGCCCGGCCGCGAGTTCACCACCGCCATCCTCGGCACCGGCCCGGATGCCAAGGTCCTCGGCACGATGGAAATGACCATCCTCGAAGGCGCCCCCGCGAAGGATTACTCCTTCGAAGTCAAAGAAATGTGCGAAAAGTTTGTCCATTATTTCGAGATGCCCAAAGGCCGGCTCCGCAGAGAAGTCGAAAAGCTCGCGCTGGCCTCCTATCGTGCTCTCGAATGTCGCGATACCTCGCGCGTCGATACGCGGCTCGACCGTCGCGGCAGGCCCGCCTTCCTCGAAGTCAACCCCCTGCCCGGCCTGCACCCCTCGCATTCCGACCTGCCCATGATCGCCACGCAACAGAAAATGCCCTATACCGAGCTCATCGGCCACATCGTCAAAAGCGCTCTGAAGCGCAAGGAGCCCTTGAAATGACCGAAGGACTATCCGTACTCGTCCTTTACAATACCAATCCGCCCGACATGCCGCGCGCTTTTGCCGAAAGCGAACTCGGCGTGCTCGACGAAGTCAACGCCGTCTGCAAAGCCCTTACGGAACTCGGCATTCCGCATCGATCCGTCGGAGTCAAAAATCTCCGTGAAGTCGCCGGCAATCTCGCCACCTCCGCGGAACGCATCGTCTTCAACCTCGTCGAGGGGTTCGCTGAAAATCACGCCGACGCGATGATGGTTCCCTCGCTGTGTCGCGCCTGGCGTCGCGGTTGGACGGGCAACGATACCGCCGCTCAACTCTTGACGCTGGACAAGTGGCAAACCAAGGCAGCCCTGCGGCAAAACGGCCTGCCCACACCGCAAGCCCTGATCATCGACGACGCCTCGAAAATCCGCGGCGAACTCTTTCCCGGCCCGTACATTGTCAAGCCCCTGTGTGCCGACGCCAGCGAAGGCATCGATAGCCGCAGTGTTGTAACCTCCCGTGACGACAAGCTTTATGCCGCCGTCCAGCGCATCCACGATCAGTTCGGCCATTCGGCCATGATCGAGCAGTACATCGACGGCCGTGAACTGAATGTCTCAGTATTGTGGAAAGACAATGCCGCAAAAGTCCTCCCCCTGGCCGAGATCGACTTTTCCGCCTTCGATGCCTCCCGTGTCAAGATCGTCGGCTATGAGGCCAAGTGGCGACAGGACAGCTTCGAATACCAGAACACCCCCCGTGTCATTCCCGCCCCCCTGCCCGACGAAGTCGCCCGACAGGTCCGCGAGTTGTCCATCGCCGCCTGCCGCGCCGTCGGCTGCGACGATTACTGCCGCGTGGATTTCCGCCTCGATGACCAGCTCCGCCCCTACATCCTCGAGATCAACGCCAATCCCGATATCTCCCCCGATGCCGGCTTTGCCGCCGCACTGCAGGCCGAGGGTGTCGCGTTTTCGCAGTTCGTCGCCGCCTGCATTGATCGTGCCCACGACCGTCTTCGCCGCCACTCGCTACCCTCGACCCCGGTCCCCCATGGAACAACCGGCACCAATATCCGCCACACCAAAGAAGGCGATCTGGAACCGACCCTCGCCATGCTGGAGGGTACACACTTTTTCTACCCGGCCGAAGTCGAAGTCGCCCGCGAAGTTCTCGCCGAAGCCATCGCGCACGGTCCCACCGGCCATTACCAGTCGCTGGTCCTGGAGGAGAACGGTCGTATCCTCGGCTGGATCTGCTTCGGCCCCACGCCCTGTACCTTGGGCACCTTCGACATCTACTGGCTGGCCATCGATCAATCCACGCAGGGCCGCGGCCTGGGCACGCTGCTCTTGGACGATTCTCTCCGCCGCATCGCCGACCGCGAAGGCCGTCTGGTCATCGTCGAAACCTCGGGCAGAGAACGATACGATCCCACCCGCGCCTTCTACGAAAAACGCGGCTTTGCTCTCTCGGCCCGGTCGAAAGACTTCTACGCCCCCGGCGACGACAAAATCATCTACACCCGTTTTCTGGCTTAACCTCGGAGAGAAAACGAACTGAGGGTATAAACGAAAACGGAGAAAACCCTTCAAGATCTCAAATCGACCCCCGCGAAACAGACGGATCAATCCAACCGGAGGAAAAGAGACACCCTCTTTCTTCCTTGCGTTAAATGCCTGTCAAAACAAGACTTACAAATAAAACCAGCGAGACACTTGAAATTCCTCTCTCCCTTCCGTTAACATAGTTGAAACCGATCGGTTTATTTTCGGCGGCACTATGTGAATACTGTGCCCCCGAAATGCCTGACGGGAATGGATGTTTCGGGAGATAATATATGGTTGCGGAAAGCCGCAGCAAACAATATATCTTGAACCCCCAGTGGGTTTGTTCCGGTAATTGGGATTCCGTTCGACAGAGGTTGCTTCAGCGTCGCATCTGCGATCTGGGGCTTCGGATCCCGGGATCCTCTATTGAACCGTTTATCCGACAACTCAAAGGAGAGTTATCGGCCAAGGGCTTGGAGTATGTACCCTCCTTCTACCTGACCGATACCTGGGGTTGTCCGGACAAGGTACCGGTTATCGGCATCCCCTTCTATCTGGCCTGTACCCTTCTGGGAAAAATCGAAAAGGAACAAACCGGCGAGCTGGAAGACAGCCAGACCATCATGCAGCTCCTGCGGCACGAAACCGGGCACGCAGTCAATTATGCCTTCCGACTGTGGGAAGAGCCGGGCTGGCGGGACACTTTCGGCTCTTTCTCCAAACCGTACCGGGATGTCTTTTATCCCAATCCCTGGAGCCGTAGATTCGTTCGACACCTCTGCAGTTACCCCTATCGATATACCTACGCCCAGAAACATCCCGACGATGATTTTGCGGAAACCTTCGCCGTCTGGCTGACCCCACGATCCGGTTGGCGCCGCAAGTACCGTTCGTGGCCGGCCATTCAGAAATTACGATATGTCGATCTCCTGATGCGGAAGATCAGCGATCAAACACCCAAATGCAAAGGGGGAAAGCTCGTTCTGCCCCTTTCCAAGCTGACCATGTCCGTCGCAGAATATTATTATAGCCGTCTCAAGGAATACGGTAAAACAAGCTGAATTATCCGGCGGATTTTCTCCCTCGGATTGAGCTGGCGTGGATTCCCCTGCAATCCCTTGCTGAGAACGCAAGGTCTCAGTTTACGCATGATTGAAGGGTTGCATGGGGATGCTGACATCGTAGGGCGGACCTTCGATCGCAGCGTCGATGATCATCTGCAATAACTGCGGATAATGGATACCCGCTCGTTTGGCCGAGCGTGCAAGTCCAATATCCTCCTCCAGAGAAGCATTGCAATTAACCTCCAGAACGCGGGGGTTGCCTTCCTCATCGAGCCGAATATCGACCCGACCATAACCCCAGCCCCGAACAGCTCGAAACGCGCGCAACGCAATATCGTAAAGTTGGCTGGCCAGAGCGGGTTCCACTTCCGCCGGGCACAGGATCGAGGTTTTTTTGTACTCCAGCGAAGTCTCAATCCATTTGGCGGCATAGGACATGATCGGAGGGATCTCCGGCGGCATATCTTCATATTGGACCTCGGCCAAGGGCATCAGGCGCGTGCGCTTTCCCCCCACGATGCCCACATTGAACTCCCGGCCGGGCAGGAAGAGCTGAACCAATGCGGGTTGTTTGTATTCCTGCAAAACATGGCGTACCTGATTGCGGAGGGCCTTCTTGGATCGCACGACCGAGTTTCGATCCAGGCCGATCCCCGCATCTTCATGGCTGGGCTGGACGATCAGGGGAAACTTCCATTCATGCAGATCCACATCGCCCACTTTTTCCAACACCTCCGTGCAGGGCGGGATCGGTATTCCAAGCCCATGGAGGAGTTTCGATGTCGTGTGTTTGTAACGGCTTAAACCGAGAGCCAGGGCCGGCGAACCGGTGATTCGAAAGCCCATCATTTGAACGATCGCGGCAAACAGCATTTCGGAGAAAACGCCGTGGACGACATCATCGTATTGGTTGAAGACCACATCAGGTTCAAGACGACGCAACTTACGATGGAAGGTAAACAGATCATCGGCCAACGGCAGGATGGTAACTCGATGGCCCAGGGATCTCAGCGCTCGAGCCATATGATGAATCATCTTCCGCAGGTCCGCCGTGCTGCCCCGGTCTTCCGGAGATACGGGTAAAAGCCCGGTGGCGGCATTGTACACCAAAGCCACATGAAGAGATTTTCGAGATCGCCTGCATCGATGGTTCATAACTGGGCTTCCTTTCCTCAGATCCGCTCCCGAAGACCGAGCATCTCTTGAGGTTGATTATCTTCGACGGAATGGAGGGTGTCAATCCTGAAAAGGGCTCGGAAAAAGCCGAAAGTCCGGGTTCAAAACCGAAAAACTTCTTGACGGCTTCCTCGAACCGCCCTGGTCTCCGCCCTCTGTTACGGGGTCGTCTCTCTCTTTCAATTCTGATGCCGGCCCCTGGACGACTGAACGAAAACTTCAGATAACTCCCTTCGCCTCCATTCTGTCTGGTTACCGACAACGCAAAGAAATCTCTATGGAGTCTTGGCGCTGACTTCAATCATTGTTCCGCCCGCCGGAAAACAGC
>JAAYVQ010000425.1 GCA_012517095.1 Phycisphaerae bacterium
CGGCCAAGACTGACATCGTTCGGTCCCAGCTTGATCTTCAAGAGGTCGGGATTACTGGCCTCCAGCGAGCAGCCGTGGATATGCACGAAGATCCATCCGTCGGTGCCGACGAACTTGATGCCGCGGGGCTCGTTGCTGGTGCCAATCATCTCGACGCCGTTGGCGTACTTGCACTTGAACTCGAAGTTGAAGAAGGTGTTATAAAGCTTGCTCTTGGGCAGCTCGCCTTTGGCCCAGTACTCGACGGGCGTGGTGTTGTCGGTACCGTTGCCGAGCTGGCCGATGTCGATGACATGCGCGCCGCGGTCGGTCATTTCGCCGCCGCCGTGGTTCATGATGAAGCGCCAGTAGAAGTGGCAGCGCCTTTCGTTGTACGGAACCATGGGCGTGTGACCGAGCCACATGTCCCAGTCGAGTTCCTTGGGGATGGGTTGTTCCGGGTGATCGCCGGTGTCGTTGATGATGGCCTTGTGGTGCTCCTCGATGCAGGGCAGGTTGACGATCATCGTCTGGAGTTTACCGATCTTGCCGCTGCGGACGAGTTCGCAAGCGTAGCGGCCGGACTCGTTGGAACGCTCGTGGCTGCCGGTCTGGAGGATGCGGCCATATCGCTTGACGGCGGCAAAGAGGGCCTTGCCCTCGGCGACGGTGTTGGTCAGCGGCTTTTCGCAGTAGATGTCCTTACCGGCCCTGGCGGCCGCGATGCTGGTCAGGCCGTGCCAGTGGTCGGGCGTGCTGATGCAGACCGCGCTCACATCCGTTTCCTTAGCCAGCAGCTCGCGAAAATCCCGATATTCGCGGCAATCCTGATTCTTGTAGGCCTCGTTGACCATCTGGGAGGCCATCTTCAGATGCCGTGTGTCGGCGTCGCAGACGGCGACGACCTTGACATCCGGATGCTGGAGAAAGTTGGCGGTATTGCCGCGACCCTGGCCCCCGGTGCCGATACTGGCCATGACGATTTTTTCGCTGGGTGCGTTCTGGCCGAAAACGCTCGACGGCACGACGGTCGGGATCGCAATCGCGCCGGCGGTGACGGCCGTGGTTTTCAGGAAGGTTCGACGATTCATGGGATTCATGCGATGGCCTTTCAATGGGATAAGGATATCACAACTTGTAAATATCCGGTATTTGACAGCCCTGACAGGGGCAAAACGCGCGGATGTTGGCTTCGGGCGTCAGCGGCGAGACCTCGCAGCCGGGCATGAGAAGAAAGGGCGTTCCGGCCCTGGCGAAGCAATCGCGTGCGGCCGCCGCCACCGTCTGCGGGGTTCCCTGAACCAGCACTGCCGACGGATCGAAGTTGCCGCACAGGGTGACCTGTGGGCCGACATCGGCACGGGCTTTGTCCAGCGGGACCATCCAATCGCAGTCGATGATGTCGGCGCCGGTTTTGGCCATGTGGACAATGGTGGGGGTGACATTGCCGCAAATGTGGAGCTTGACGGTCGCTCCGGCATTGTGGATGCCGGCGATGAGTTTGGTTTCCAACGGCAGGACAAACTGCGAGTAGAGTTCCGGACCGATCAGACTGGCCGCCGCGTCGCCGATGCCGATCATGTCGGCCCCGGCCTTGACTTGCTCGCGGGCAAATCCGATGGCCTTCTCGACGAGGACTTCTCCGGCTTCCAGGAACATTTCGGGTTTATCAAACAGGTCCATCAGCGTAGTCTCGACGCCCCGAAGGTCGCCATACTCGGCCAGCGGGCCTTCGATCCAGCCCAGAACGCTGTGGGTCTTGCCGACCTCGGCGGCCAGGGCCCGTACGCCTTCGATGCGGTCGATGACGCGCGGGGCCTGAAGGATATCAGCCTGACGGAGCTTGGCGACATCGTCCCGGCCGTTGAGGATATATCCCCTGGGTTTACCAACCCCGTTTGGAGGGTAATCGAGCTGCATGCCGTAAGCTGAGGCCTCCCGCCAGGGGTCACTGATGGCACTGATCTGGTCGAGGTTGAACGCCCGGACGACGCCGAGCTGAGATTTGACCAAAGCCCGCCAATCCAAGTAATAGTCGCGATAGGTATGGCCGACAAATTGAGCTGACCACGCCATGAAGATCGGCGTTACGGCCGGACGATCCACCGGCTGTCGTTTCAAGGTCGCATAGATCCGTTCCTTCGGTGTCATCGTTAACCGCATATCCGTTCTCGAATTCCAGAGATTCCCCCACGACGGAGAAATCCTACCACAATACAGACGATCCGACAATCTTGGATATTTCAATTAAAATCCGGAATTACCGGCGAGTGAAAACCGTTGCATTTCCTTGTATCCGGGGGTATCGTGATGATTTGTTCCAAGTAAAAGATGCGAAACACAAGCATGGGTGTATGCGGGCATCCGAAAGGAAATGATCAATGCAGGATTGTTTTGATATTCGCGGCAAAAGCGTTGTCATTACCGGCGGGGCGGGGGTATTGTGCGGGGCGATGGCGCAGGATCTGGCCCAGCGCGGGGCGAAGGTTGCGATCGCCGACTTTGATGAACCGCGGGCCATTGCCATGGCTCAGCAGATTGAAGCGGCAGGAGGTACTGCGATCGCGGTGAAGATCAATGTCCTGGAGCGGCCAGGCGTCGAGACGGCGTTGAAGACGGTACTGGACAAGTTTGGGCGGGTGGATGTGCTGATCAACGGGGCCGGCGGCAATAAAAAAGACGCCACCTGCAGCCCGCCGACAACCTTCTTCGATTTGCCGGATGCGGCAATCCGAATGGTTTTCGACCTCAACTGCCTGGGCACGATCATCCCCAGCCAGATCTTCGGTAAACACATGGCCGACCGCGGCGACGGGGTAATCCTCAACATTTCGTCGATGAACGCATTTCGGCCTCTGACCAACATCGCGGCCTATTCCGGCGCCAAGGCGGCAATCAGCAACTTCACGCAGTGGCTGGCGACCTATATGGCCCAGCGACACTCGCCGAAGATTCGCGTCAACGCGATCGCTCCCGGATTTTTTCTGACGGAGCAGAATCGATTCCTCTTGACCGACGAAAAGACCGGCGAATTGACCGCTCGCGGCAAGACAATCCTCGATCATACCCCGATGCGACGATTCGGAGATCCCGGTGATCTGCTGGGTACAACCATATGGCTGATCAGCGATGCGGCGAGATTTGTCACCGGCGTGGTGGTTCCCGTCGATGGCGGCTTTTCCGCCTTCAGCGGCGTTTAACATCAAACCTGAGATAGAAAGAAAAATTATGGCGGCCGATCCTGCACAACCGCTCAAAGATCTTAAGCCAACGCAGCCCTATTTCGTGGGCATTGACTCCGACGGTTGTGTGTTCGACACGATGGGGATCAAGCATCGCGAGTGTTTTTGCCCAATGTTGGTCGGCTACTTCGGCCTCCAGCCCGTCGCGCAGGCGGCCCGAGAATGCAAGGACTTTGCGGACTTGTTTTCCAAAACCCGCGGAGCCAACCGTCACAAGACGGCCGTCCGCATCCTTCGGGAACTCCTGCCCTCGCATCCGATGGTCATCGAGCGGGATTTCAAGGTTCCGAAGTTCGAAGCGTATGTCCGCTGGGTCGAGGACCCCAAGAGTTTGCTGAGCAACGAAGGACTCAAGCAGGCCATTGCAGCCACCAACAATGCAGATGACAAAGCCCAACTGCAACAGGCCCTCAAATGGAGTATCCGTGTCAACGAACTGGTGACCGAGATTGTCAAGGGCATTCCGCCGTTTCCGTTTGTTCGGGAATGTCTGGACAAGCTTTCCGGCAGGGCGGATGTGATCTGTTGCTCGGCAACGCCAACCGAGGCGCTGGTTCGCGAGTGGCAGGAACACAAGATTGACCGCTATCCTCGCGTGATCGCCGGCCAGGAAATGGGCACCAAAGCCGAACATCTCAGGTATGCCACCGCGGGCAAGTATGCCCCGGGGCATGTATTGATGATCGGCGACGCACCCGGCGATCTGAAGGCGGCTCGATCGGTCAACGCCCTGTTTTATCCAATCAATCCCGGCAACGAAACCTCCTGTTGGAAGCGACTGTTCGAAGAGGCCCTCGACAAATTTTTCGGCTGCGAATATGCGGGGACTTATGAATCCAGATTGATCGCCGAGTTCGACGGCTATCTGCCCGAGAATCCGCCGTGGAAGAAGTAGGAAACAAAACGATGGTCATTTCCTGTCAGAATGCACAAGGCACGGTTCCGCTGGCGCAGGCGGCACAGGCGGTACGGAAATATTTCGCCGATGTCAACTCCTGCGGCAAGCGGATCCTTCTGGTTGTGCCGGACAACACGCGATCGGGCCCGATCGGTGAGATCTTCCAGATGATCTTCGAAGGCCTGGAAGGTCGTGCGGCGGCGATGGGCGTATTGTTTGCACTGGGCACTCATCAGCCGATGACGGAAGAGCAGATGTGCAAGCGTCTGACCCTGACGGCCGAGCAACGAAAGGGTCGTTATGCGGGCGTGAAGTTCTTCAATCACGAATGGGACAAACCCGAAACCTTCCGCTCGATCGGAACGATTTCGGCCGAACGGATCGGCGAGATTTCCGAGGGCCTCTTTCGCGAAGAGGTCAATGTGGCCGTCAACAAGCTGATCTTCGATTACGACGAGCTGATGATTCTCGGACCGGTCTTCCCGCACGAGGTCGTCGGCTATTCCGGAGGGCATAAGTACATCTTTCCCGGAATCGCCGGGGCCGAGATCATCGACTTTTTCCACTGGCTGGGTGCTGTTGTGACAAATCCGTGGATCAATGGTAACATTGATACCCCCACCCGTAAAGTCGTCGAAACGGCCGCGGCCATGGTCACCGTTCCGCGAAAACTCTTTGCGGTGGTCGCGATCGGCAACCAGCTCAAAGGCCTGTTCATTGGCGATGTCCTCGACGCCTGGCGCCAGGCGGCCGAACTGTCGCGACAGGTCCACATCGTCTATACCGACCGTACTTACAACACCATCCTGGGGATCGCTCCGGAGATGTACGACGACATCTGGACCGCCGGCAAGGTGATGTACAAGCTGGAACCGATCCTGGCCGACGGAGCAACGCTGATCATCTATGCTCCGCACATCACCGAGGTCTCGTACACGCACGGCAAGATCCTCGACCAGATCGGCTATCACACGCGCGACTACTTCCTCAAGCAGTGGGACCGCTTCAAGCAATTCCCGCGCGGGGTCATCGCCCACTCCACGCATGTCAAGGGCATTGGTACCTTCAAGAACGGCGTGGAGACGCCGCGAGTCAATGTCGTACTGGCCACACGCATCCCCAAGTCTCGTTGCGACAAAATCAACCTCGGCTACATGGATCCCGATTCAATCCGCGTGACCGATTATCTGAACCGGCAGAACGAGGGGGTATTGGTTGTGGATCACGCCGGAGAATTGCTGCATCGATTACGAAACGGATTTATTCCAAGTGTTTCAAAAGAATAGTCAATACATATAGAATTACTTTATTTGGGAGATCAATATCATGTCACAAGCGGATATCGGACTCATAGGCCTGGCCGTCATGGGCGAAAACCTGATCCTGAATATGGAAAGCAAGGGTTTTACCGTTGCCTGTTTCAATCGGACGGTTTCGAAGGTCGATGACTTTATGAACGGGCGGGCCAAGGGTAAGAACATCATCGGTTGTCACTCGATCGAGCAACTGGTCGCCGTGTTGAAAAAGCCGCGCAAGATCATGCTGATGGTCAAGGCCGGCCAGGCCGTCGATGATTTCATCGAGCTGTGCCTGCCGCATCTGGAAGACGGCGACATCCTCATCGACGGCGGCAACAGCCACTTCCCGGACACCACCCGCCGTACCCAGTATGTCCAGAGCAAGGGCAAGCTGTATATCGGCACCGGCGTCTCCGGCGGCGAGGAGGGCGCGCTGCTGGGCCCCTCCATCATGCCCGGCGGCAGCCCGGCCGCCTGGCCGCAGGTCAAACCCATCTTCCAGAGGATCGCCGCCCACACCGCCGAGGGTGAGCCCTGCTGCGACTGGGTTGGCGAAAACGGCGCCGGCCACTTCGTCAAGATGGTCCACAACGGCATCGAATACGGCGACATGCAGATGATCTGCGAGATCTATCACCTCATGAGCCAGGGGCTTGCCATGACCAACGACGAAATGCACAAGGTTTTCGCCGAATGGAACGCCGCCGAGCTGGATTCGTACCTCATCGAGATTACCCGCGACATCCTGGCCTACAAGGACGAAGAAGGCAAGGAAGTCGTCGATCTGATCCTCGATACCGCGGGCCAAAAAGGCACCGGTAAATGGACCGTCGTGGCCGCTCTCGATTCCGGCCAGCCGCTGACGCTGATCAGTGAGGCCGTATTCAGTCGCTGCCTGTCGGCCATCAAGGACGAGCGCGTCAAGGCCGCCAAAGTGCTCAAGGGACCCAAACGCAAATACCGCGGCAACAAGGCCGCCTTCGTCAACGACCTGCGGGCGGCCCTCTATGCCTCCAAGATCGTCAGCTACGCCCAGGGTTATCAGCTCATGCGTGCGGCCGCCAACGAATATCAGTGGAACCTCAATTACGGCGGTATCGCCCTGATGTGGCGGGGCGGCTGCATCATCCGCTCGGTCTTCCTCGGCAAGATCCGCGACGCCTTCGCCAACAATCCCAAGCTGGATAACCTGCTGCTGGATCCGTTCTTCAAGGAGGCCACCGAGAAGGCCCAGCAGTCCTGGCGCAATGTCGTCATCGCGGCCGTCAAGCTTGGAATCCCTGTCCCGGCGATCAGCGCCGCCCTGTCCTATTACGACGGCTACCGGAGCAAGCGGCTGCCGGCCAATCTCCTGCAGGCCCAGCGCGATTACTTCGGCGCCCACACCTACGAGCGCGTCGATAAACCGCGCGGCCAGTTCTTCCATACCAACTGGACCGGCCGCGGTGGCTCCACCAGCGCCTCGACCTATACGGTCTGATTCGTGCTTTCATCGGATGCTGAAAACCCCCGGTATGATACCGGGGGTTTTTGATTGGCTCAATTGACAGTCATTCACTTCGAATCGATGATTTAAGCAAAAAGATTTTTTTGAGAATCCAAAGGCAAGGTTGACGGCCTTTGGATTGCTTCCTATCATACCAGCAATGACCGAGACGGCCTGTCACAAATATCGTTTGGGGATTATCGGAAACTGCTCGTATCTGGCGTACATTGACGACCGGGCGGCAGTGCGGTGGATGTGTATGCCCAGATTTGACAGCAGCTTTCTGTTCGGATCTCTGCTGGATCCCGACAAAGGCGGGGAATTTTCCGTCGTCCCCGTCGCTTCGTATGATACGCACCAATATTACATATCAAATACGAATATTCTCTGTACAGACTTCAAGAATTCAGACGAGGGATTCCGCGTTATCGATTTTGCGCCGCGGTATTACCAGTATGACCGTTATTTTCGGCCGCAGATGTTCGTACGCAAGATCGAACCGCTTCGGGGCCAGCCCCGAATCGCCGTTCACTGTCAGCCGGTCGGAGAATATGGGAAAATTCGTCCGGAAATCGTGTTGGGCAGCAGCCATATTCGGTATCTCAATCTCGAGGGACATGTCCGACTGACGACGGATATTCCGCTGCAGTATGTGGCCGAATCCAAGCCGTTTGTTCTGAACGGGCCCAAGTACATGGTCTTCAGTTTCGGACCCCCGCTGGAGGCCCCGCTGGTTTCCACGGCGGAAACCTTTCTGGAGAAGACCCGTTCCTACTGGCTCAACTGGATCAAGACCACGACGATCGCCCCGATCTTTCAGGAGTGGATTATCCGGTCGGCTCTGGTTCTCAAGCTGCACCAGTTCGAGGATACGGGGGCGATTATCGCGGCCGGAACGACCAGCTTGCCCGAGTTTCCCGATTCCGGCCGGACCTGGGATTATCGGTATTGCTGGTTGAGGGATACCTATTACACCCTGAATGCGTTCAACAATGTCGGCCACTTTGAAGAGCTCGAACGATTTTTCCACTATGTCCAGAATCTGATCCTGGACGATTCCACCCAGATCCGTCCGATGTATTCGGTCACGGGTGATCCGGTACCCTCGGAACGGCACGCGGATCTGAAGGGATATCGCGGTAACGGTCCCGTACGAATCGGAAACGATGCGACCGTACAGAAACAGCACGATGTCTATGGACAGGTCCTGATCAGCTTGTTGCCCCTGTATATCGATCGCCGTCTGGAGTTTATGAACACCCGTCAAACGCTGCATCTTGTGCGCCACCTTCTGCACCGGATCGAGACGGTTTTCGACGAGCCCGATTCCGGTATCTGGGAATTCCGCGGTCGATTTCAGCAGCATTGTCATACCTTTCTCTTTCACTGGGCGGGAAGTCAATCGGCATTGAAAATCGGGCAATGGCTGCGGGATTCGGCGCTCTGTGAAAAGGCCGCGGCTCTGATCCAGCGAAGCGCTGCAAGGATCGAGGCATGCTATGATTCTGTCCGACAGGCCTATACCCAGGCCATCGGGGTCCCACATCTGGATGCCAGCGCCCTGCAACTGATTAATCTGAATTACCTCGACCCCGAATCGGATCGGGCAAAAAACCATCTGGCCGCTCTGGAAACAGAACTGAGAACCACCGAGGGGCAGTTTCATCGATATACCCATTCGGATGATTTTGGCGCTCCTCAGGCCTCCTTTCTGGCGACGGCTTTCTGGTACATCGAAGCCCTCGCTTGTGTGGGACGGATTACCGAGGCCATCGGGACATTGGAGCGACTCCTGAATACGGCCAATTCTCTGGGACTGTTCAGCGAAGACGCTTGCCCCGATGGTTCACAATGGGGAAATTTTCCACAAACCTACAGTCATGTCGGCCTGATGAACGCCGTGTTTCGGATCGCGCGAAAGTTGGATCGTCCGATGTTTCTGTGAGGCAAGTCAGAATGGCCGAACCAACAGGCAAAACTTGGAATCGAATTGTACTGGCGTCCTATCGTTTGCCGTATCGCCTGCAAGACGGTCAACGAATGCAAAATTCCGGGGGATTGGTGTCGTCGATCCTGTCGCTGACACAGTCCGGGACGGCCGACGGGAGCCCTCGATTCGACAGCGAAATCCTGTGGGTCGGAAAAGCCGAAAATTCGCCCGAGGAAATGGCGAAGCTTCAGGAGCAATCCGGACCGATCCGGTTGGTTCCGGTTCAGATAAATGCGGATCTGGATCGGCGGTATTATGGCGGTTTCTGCAACGAC
>JAAYVQ010000058.1 GCA_012517095.1 Phycisphaerae bacterium
AGCAAGACCGTACAGTATATCAAGGATCGGCTCGATAAGACGCGGAGCCGGATCCGGTCCAGCTTGTCGTCGATCCTGACGCTGGGACGAAAGATTGACGAGCAGCTTTTGACGGAGCTGGAAGAGACGCTGATCCGCGACGACATTGGCGTGGAGACCACGCAGCGGCTGATCGAGGACCTGCGGGCCGGGTGGAAGGATCGCCAGATCAGTTCCAGCGAGGACATCATTCCGTTTTTGAAGGACAAGATCCGCGGTTACTGGCCGCCGCAGGACCGCAAGCTCAATGTTGCGTCCTCGGGGCCAACGGCGATCCTGGTGGCGGGGATCAACGGTTCGGGCAAAACCACCAGCATCGCCAAACTGGCTTATACGCTCAGCAAGGACGGCAAGAAGGTCATCGTGGCCGCATGCGATACTTTTCGTGCGGCGGCCGTCGAGCAACTGACCATTTGGGCCGAGCGGATCGGCGTGCAGATCGTCAAGCACAAGAGCGGTTCGGACCCGGCGGCGGTGGCGTATGACGCGTGCGAGGCGGCGGTGGCGCGGGGGGCCGACTATGTGATCCTCGATACGGCCGGGCGGTTGCACACGCAAAAGCACCTGATGGACGAACTGGGCAAGATCCGCAGCGTGGTGGCCAAGAAGATCCCCGGCGGGCCGCATGAGGTGATTCTCGTGATCGACGGCACGACGGGCCAAAACGCGATCATGCAGGCGAAGGTCTTTACCGAGGTGATTCAGGTGACCGGTATCTTTCTGGCGAAACTGGACGGTACGGCCCGCGGCGGCATCGTGATCGCCATTCGCGAGATGCTCAACATCCCGGTCAAGTTTGTGGGGCTGGGGGAAAAGCCGGAAGACATCGCCGAATTTGACCCGGACGAGTTTGTCGAGGCACTGTTTAACTGACAATCCAATTCATCGTTACATTTTTTCGGAGGGCAGGAAATGGCGGGACTCCTTCGGATCATCCTGGTAATGGTTGTGTTGTTGTCGTTTTTACCCTTCGCTCAAACAGCCGAACCCTCAGGCGATGCATTGAAAAACATCGCAACGCTGAAACCTGAACCGGCTTATTCGCCTGTTGCGGCCGAGGACTGGTTGCTTGTTAAGGGCAAGTACAAAGCACAGGTTTATCGCACGATAACACCGGGAGAATTTGTGCTGAGCAACGGCCTGATCCGGCGGGTGTTTCGCACGATGCCGAACGCGGCAACGGTGGGATTTGATAACTTGATGACGGGACAATCGATGCTCCGCGGGGTCAAGCCCGAGGCGCGGCTGACGATCGACAAGAAGGAATATGCCGTCGGCGGATTACTGGGCCAGCCGGATTATGCTTACTTGCTGCCGGAGTGGTTAGACAAGATGACGGCCGATTCGGCCGCGTTTCAGTTTGTCGGCGTCAGCTTCGGGGTATCGCAGGAGCGGATGGCGTGGAAGCGGAAACGATACAGCCCGGAGGCGGCCTGGCCGGCACCGGGGGTGTCGATAGCGATGGAGTTTCGGCCGCCTGTTGAACAGCTCAACGGTGTACGGGTGTTTGTGCATTACGAACTTTTCGACGGGATTCCGCTTCTGAGCAAGTGGATCCGAATTCAAAACGACGGCGACAAGGCCGTTCGAGTGGACCGTTTCACCAGCGAAGTGCTGGCTATTGTCGAAAGCGGTTCACCTGTGGAGTCGCCGAAGGGCTGGGTGTATCCCAATCTGCATGTGGAGACCGAGTACGCGTTTTTGGGTATGGAGGCGGACGGGGCCAACAAGGCGGTATTCTGGGTCCCGGATCCTCAGTATCAAACTCAGGTGAACTACCGGCTGCAAACGCCGTGCGTGTTGGAGACGCGGCCGCCGCTGGGGCCGGCGATCACGATCGCCGCGGGCGGAAGCTTTGAAACTTTTCGAACCTTCGAGCTGATTCATGACAGCACCGACCGCGAACGAAAGGGGCTTTCCGTGCGGCGGATGTACCGAACGATCGCGCCGTGGGCGATGGAGAATCCGATCCTGATGCATGTCCGCAGCGCCGACCCAAAGGCGGTGCGGTTGGCGGTCGATCAGTGCGCTCAGGTCGGATTCGAGATGATCATCCTGACCTTCGGCAGCGGATTCAATATCGAAAACGAAAGTCCGGAGTACCTGTGGAAGATTCGCGAACTGGTCGAGTACGCGCACGGCAAGGGTATCGAGATCGGTGGGTACTCGCTGCTGGCTTCGCGGCGGATCAACGATGAAAACGATGTGGTCAATCCCGAAACGGGAAAGCCGGGCGGATTTGCGGCGTTCGACAATTCGCCGTGCCTGGGCAGTGCGTGGGCACAGGATTATTTTCGCAAACTGTACGCCTTCTATGAGAAGACGGGATTCGATCTGTTGGAGCACGACGGTTCGTATCCGGGGGATGTGTGCGCCTCAACCAAGCATCCCGGACATGAAGGATTGGACGATTCGCAGTACAAGCAGTGGCAGACGATCACGCAGTTTTACCGATGGTGTCGGGGGCGGGGTATTTATCTGAATGTGCCGGACTATTATTTCCTCAGCGGCAGTAACAAGACGGGTATGGGGTATCGCGAGACCAACTGGTCCTTGCCGCGCGAGCAGCAGATTTTGCACGGGCGGCAGAATATCTTCGACGGGACATGGGAGAAGACGCCGAGCATGGGCTGGATGTTTGTGCCGCTGACGGAGTATCACGGGGGCGGTGCGGCGGCGACGATCGAGCCGCTGAAGGATCACCTGGATGCGTACGAGGCGCATCTGGCGAATAACTTCGGCTGCGGGGTGCAGGCATGCTACCGCGGGCCGCGATTGTTCGACGCGCAGGAAACAAAGGCCGTCGTCAAGAAATGGGTGGATTTCTACAAGAAATACCGGCCGATTCTGGATTCAGACATCATCCATGTTCGTCGGGCCGACGGGCGGGATATCGACTGCATGATGCATGTCAATCCGCACTTGCCGACCAAAGGTCTGGCGGTAGTTTATAATCCGCTGGGAGAGGCCGTACAGCGAAAACTGGTATTGCCGCTGTATTATACGGGGCTGACGGAGACAGCGACGATTCGGCATGAAGAAGAGAACGGCAAACAATACCGGTTGGATCGCGAGTATCGCGTCGAGATCCCCGTCGAGATGCCGGCGCGGTGCGTGACCTGGTTTGTAATCGAGTAGGCGGCGGGATACGACTTACAGTATAAGGAGAGAGACATGGTCTATCTGTTGCTGAGTGTAATGTCGATCGGGCTGGCGGGAGGGGCATCGGAGGCCGCAAAAGAAGACAAACCCGCCGTGCAGCTTGATGGGGCCGTCGTCAAGAAGTCTCTCGGAAGCGCGCCGACGGGACCGAATCTCTTAAAGGATGACAGATGGGTGGCGTGGCAAAAGGGTTTTACGCGGGAGAGTGATGCTTTCCTCTGTGACAATGGCAGCGACGCGAGTGTGCAACGGGGAGCGTCGCAGACAATCACATTGAACCAAACGCAGCCGGAGCCGCTGATTGCGGAGGCGGCAAGCAAAGCGGAAGATGTGGGCGGAAGCCGAAACGCGGATTATTCGCTGTATCTGGATCTTGTCTATACCGACGGCACGCCGTTATGGGGGCAGGTGGATTCGTTTCATGTCGGGACGCACGACTGGGAACCGGCCAAGGTGATTGTGTATCCGGAAAAGCCCATCAAGACTGTCTCGTTTCATCTGCTCTTGCGGTCCCACACCGGTAAGGCGTGGTTTCGGGGGGCAACCCTGCGGCCGATCGAGGCGCCGGAGGGGATGGCACTCTTTGACGGCGTGGCGATTACGCCTGCGATTCAGGGTCGGGAAGGATTCATCGTCCGGGATGTCGCGGCTGATGGGGATTTTGTCGCGATCGACCAGGAGGCACTGGGGCTGCGGCTGGAATCAAGGGAAAAGGCCGTCAATGGTTCGATGATCATGGATGTGACGCTGACGAATACAACGGTGAAAGACCGGGCGATCACGCTGGTCTATACGGCGACCATGTCCTCGGAGGATGGCTGGTGGCTGGCCCATCCGCGACGGTCGGAGTCGATTCAGAAGGGACGGGAATACATCGACGCCCGTCGATTCGAGGCCGGAGCGAATGGGCGGCTATCTCGGTATCCCTTCGCGGCCGTAGACGGGCGGAGACAGGGTTTGGGACTCGGGATTGACATGCGGGTTCCGGCCTTCTATCGGGCCGGATACAATGCCGACACACAGGAGCTGTTCCTGGCGTTCGATCTGGGCCTGACGGCGGAGAAACCCTCGGCCGAGCTGCGTTTGTGTCGGTTTTCGTTTGATTCGGAGTGGGGATTCCGCGGCGCGCTGCAGCGGTATTATGAACTGTTCCCCGACAGTTTTAAGCGAAGGATCCCAAAACAGGGTTTGTGGATGCCGTTTGCCAAGATCAGCAAGGTCCCCCAGTGGGAGGATTTTGGTTTCCGGTTCAAAGAGGGCAACGACGAAACGGGTTGGGACGACCAGCACGACATCCTGACCTTTCGTTACACCGAGCCGATGACCTGGTGGATGTCGATGCCCAAGGAGATGCCGCGGACGCTGGAGGCGGCGCTGGCCGAGGCGCGGCGGCTGGCCAATGAGAAAAACGACATGGCGGCCAAGGCGCTGCTGACCAGCGGATACCACGAAGAAAACGGCCGATATGCCGCAATGATGCTGGATACGCCGTGGTGCAACGGGGCGGTGTGGAGCATCAATTCGATGCCGGGGATCGCCGGGGAGGTCACGGACTTCAAGAACAAATGGAACGCCAAGATCCGCCAGGAGCTGTACGGCCCGCAAAAGAAGGCCGAGCAGGACGGCGAATATATCGATTCCAGCGAGGGGTATGTGACCGACGAGCTGGATTTCCGCCGTGACCATTTCGCCGCGGCGCGAACACCGCTGGTGTTTTCCCTGGAAAGTCGCAAGCCCGCGATCTTTCGCGGCCTGATCGCACAGGAGTATGTGCGGGCGATTGCCGAAGATGTCCACGCCGACGGCCGCCTGATGATGGCCAACGCCACACCGGATCGGTTGTGCTGGCTTGCGCCTCATCTGGATGTGATGGGCACGGAGACCGACTGGAATCCCGGCAAAACCTGGCGGCCGATGGCCGACGGCGATCTTTTGTATCGGAGGGCGATCTGTGGGAAAAAGCCGTATTGCTTTCTGATGAACACCGTCTTCGAGGATTTCCCCAAGGACAAGGTTGAACTTTATATGAAGCGGGCTTTGGCCTACGGGATGTTTCCGGGATTCTTCAGCCACAACGCCTCGGAAGGGCATTATTTTTCGCGGCCGGAACTCTATGAGCGGGACCGAGACTTATTCCGCAAGTATATCCCGCTATGTAAAAAGGTGGCCGAGGCCGGATGGGAACCGATTACCCAGGTGCGATCCTCCGATCCACAGGTCTATGTAGAACGATTCGGCGAGAGGTTACTGACGGTCTTCAACGACAGCCGTGAAACGCGAACGGTAACTCTTACGCGAAATATCACCACCGGGCGATCGAAGGAACTTGTCCGGCAAACGGAGATCCGCTGGGAAGACGGAAAGGCATCGCTAACTCTGGAGCCGGAAGAGGTCGCGGTCCTGGAATTGCCATAATCCTCCTGCCAAGGGAATAAAAAAAGCCCCCGCATCCCTGCAGGGGCCTTTAATTCGACTTTGTGACCCTTGATTGGCTGAATTAAACCTTGGGCAGATTGCCCAAGTATTGGGTCCGAGGAAGCTTTCCGACCAGAGGCATGGCGTACTTGATGTAGGCCTCGGTTATACCGTTACCCTCTTTATCAATGAAGGTATCGGGCATGCTCTTGGTTTTTTCAGCGACATTGGCCAGTTCCGTTCGGAACAGTTCGATGGAATACTTGGCGCCTTTCAATCGGCGAATGGCAACTGAACCGCTCTGTTCTTTCATCGAATACAGAACGGCTTGCCTGCCGCAACGACGGGCCTCTTTGGCATCCACTTCGGACTGCAAACCCGCAAAACTGCGCTGCAGGTAACCGAAGGTATCGGCACGGACCCGCTTGATGCCAAGCTTGCCTTTGACCTGTCCGGCGAGGAAGTCGGCCAGGGCTCCAGTGCCGGAAAGCTGGACATTGCCGTGCGAATCGTGTTCGGCACTCTCGGCCAACTTTTCGGTCCAGGTCTTGTGATCGACATCGCACATACCCTCGCTGACGGCGATCACGCAACGGCCGTATTTCTTGTACACTCCATCCACATCGCCCAGAAACCGCTCCATCGTAACCGGTCGCTCGGGGATGTAGATCAGGTGGGGACCGTCGTCGTCTCGCTGCTTGGCCAGAGCGGCCGCGGCCGTCAGAAAGCCGGCATGTCGACCCATGACCACATCGATCTTGACGCCGGGCAGAGCCCGGTTGTCCAGATCGTCACCGCGAACGGCACAGGCGACAAATTTGGCGGCGGTGCCGTAACCGGGACAGTGGTCGGTGACCAGCAGATCGTTGTCGATGGTCTTGGGGACATGGAACGATTGCAGCTCATATCCGGATTCACGGGCCATCGTGTCGATGATGTAACAGGTATTGGCTGAATCGTTTCCGCCGATGTAATAGAAGTAACGAATGTCATACTTCTTAAAGACACCGAGGATCTTCTCACAGTAGGCCCGGTCGGGTTTGTCGCGGCTGGAACCGAGAGCCGAGGAGGGCGAAGCGGCGACCTCTTCGAGGATCTTCTTGGAAACTTTTCTAAGGTCGACAAACTGCTCGTTGACGATACCCTTAACGGCATGGACGGCGCCATACAGTTTTTTGATCTGTTTTTGTTTGCAGACCTGTTCGATGACGCCGACCAGCGAGGCGTTGATCACCCCGGTCGGACCGCCGGATTGGCTGACGATTGCATTGGCCATGAACCTACCTTTCAAACCTGTCGATCGTATTTCGTTTTTCCCGTTGGAATCGGAGGGATATTATAGGAATCCGGGGCCGATTGGCAAGCGGAAAACGCTCCGGCGGAACCGGTGGATTTACCTCTTTTTGATCATATCCAAAATTCCCGGCAGGGCCTCGATCACTTTTTCCGGCGTATCGGGAATCAATTTCGCAAAGTCGGGCTTGGGGCTGCGGATGGTCCCGCTCAACGGAATCGGAACCCGGAATCCTGAGGTTTCTTTGCCCACACGAGCCGTCCGGCCTCCGATGGCCCAGGGACCGGTGATGGTCATATCCAAAGATTCGTCAAAGCCGATCTTGCCGGCAAAGTTGATCGGATTGTTTCCAACATTCAGTTGCATGTTGTCATAGCTAACGACGGCTTTCTGTACGCGGAATTTGGTCGGTTCAATTGCCAAATCCTGAGTGCTGGACTGGCCTGCGGCTTTCAAAATCTCACTAAGCAGGCCACCGGATGTCAGAGACATATCCGCGATTGAGAGCGTTCCCACAATGGAAATATCCTGCTTGTTCTGTCCGGAGAGAGGGATCACCATCTGGTCACAGGCAAGATTGAGTTTGCCCTGGAGCTGGCCGGCATCGGCAAAGATCGGGTTGAGGTAGGGAAGAATCGCTCCGCCGATGACATCATTGAGCTGGACATTGGCCAGTTTCGGAGTCGCGGTCTGCGCGGTAAAGACCATCGGCGAGGTTCGCATATCCAGCTTTCCGCCGAAGTCGAGCGTGCCCTGGTTAACGGTTGTCTGAAAGGGAGAGATCTGCAACTGACCCTGCTGGGCCTGCAGAGCAATTTTGGTGGCTCCGATGTTCAGACCCTTGTACGAGGCCTTGTCAAAGCCGAAAGTTGTCGGCTGGAGGTTCAGATTGGCGGCCAGTTGCGCCGGCTTATCGGTGGGATATTTGGAATCGAAAGTCAGTTGGGTCTTTTGTCG
Organism: Phycisphaerae bacterium; assembly: GCA_012517095.1. GTDB lineage: Bacteria > Planctomycetota > Phycisphaerae > Sedimentisphaerales > Anaerohalosphaeraceae > FEN-1350. Next base: position 7,868 of record JAAYVQ010000058.1, read on the forward strand.
GCCGGAAATATCCAATCCTTCCGGAAGCATCGGAGCGGCAATCGCCCGTACAGCTCCCAAGTCGATCTCGGCGTCGATCTTGCCGTTCATCTGGGTGTTGGTTTTGTCGGCCTTCTGCTGGATCTGGGCCTGGGTGACGCGAATGATGGCCTGGCCGGCGGCGCTTTCGAGATTGAACTGTTTAGCGGCAATGGTTTTCTCTTTGGTGTCCAAAAGCACATCGGCCACGAGTTTGACGGCATCCTGAACAAAGGGTTTTTTGTCCTTCTCGACGATCATCAGATTGCGAATCGTGGTCTGGTCGGTCTTGACATGGAAGACATCTTTGTCCTTGCTCAGAGAGACCTGACTGTCGAGTTTGCCGCCCCACTGCAGATTGTCGGGCATCTTGGCTGCAAGTCCGACAAACGGCCGGAGCTTGGCCAGGTCGGCCGTGGCGGTTGCCGTCATGGCGATGGGCTGCTGGACATCTTTGGCCAGAGGGATCGTGGATTTCGCAATCTCGACGGTGGCCGGGTCGCTGACCAGCTTGAAAGCCTCAATCGCCAGAGTCTTGCGATCCGCGGGCAGACGGATACCCAGATCGGCCGTCGCATTGGTCGCGGGAGTGACGGCCTGATCTTTGCGAACCACAAGTTGATCGACTTTGGTCTGGGCCTTCACAATCGTGGCATCCTTGCCAAGCTGAACATTCCCCTGTGCGGTCAGATCTCCAGCCAGTTGCCACGGGCCCAGATCGGCGAATTGTTTGGCGAATGATTGGGTCTGGGCCAGATTGGCTGCGACGGAATAATCGATTGCCTCCGTCGTCCCCTTGGCCTGAACCCGGCAGAATGAGGAGCTGACCTGCACATTGTCAATCAGGAGTTTTTGATTGGTCGTGGTGAGCTGGGCGTCGAGTTTGACCGGCTGCGGGATGGTCATGACCTTGCCTTCAACGGTTTGTGACAATTCGGTCAGTTCGGCCTTGGCGTTCACCTTTTGCGGCATACCGTCGGCGATTTCCACATTCATATTGGCCTGAAGCTTGCCATCGGCAGTCAGGTCCTTGCCGAGCATCGCTAAAATCGGACGAAACGAAGCGAGCTGGACCTTGTCTACCTCCACTTTAAATTGACCACTGGTACCCTTGAGGGTCCAGCCGGAATCGCCAAGTTTGAAGGCGCCCTGCGTGTTGATTGTCGCGGTCGGTTGGCCTGGCTGGACCACTTGAGTCAGGAGAGAAATTTCCGAGGCCTGGCCGGCGGGACGCAGATCGACCTTGGAAGCGAAGCCCTGAAACTCTACCCGCTGGCTGGGTTTGTCGGGCGATTGCATGTTCAGAACGATCTGTCCATCCTGTACCGCCAGGTTCAAGGCATCCAGCGGAATTGCGGGAATTTCGGATTTGGACTTCTCGGATTTGGAGTCGTTGGATTCATCGGTCGGTTTCGGCGGCTGGACGGTAAGCTGGACCTGGGGCTTGTCGATGACCGTCTCTTCCAGTGCGATCCGGCCTTTGAGCAGCGACATTAGCAACGGTTTGGATCGTAACTGGCGAATTTCAACCGAGGTCCCCTTTTGAAGATCGGTGAACTTGAGGTTTTCCACCTTCAGGCCGGACAACCAGCCGACCGACAGATCTCCCATTTCGACCGTTCCGCCGAGGGCCTTGGCCAACTGCGAGCGAACAACCTCCGTTCCCGCTCCCGTGGATATCAGGGTCGGGACGAACGCAAACAGAACCACGATCAGAATGATCAGCAATACCACGCCTTTTAGAACGCGGCGAAACAAAGATTTCTTTTTGCGTTGAAGTTGAATGGACGGTTGAGTCATTTGCTTTTCCATAGGTTTCCTCGCGATAAAACTCATCGATTCAACAGGGGCAAAGCCCCCCCACTTGTCGGGTTACTGATTCGGCCTTTCGACGCAACCTTTGCCGGAAACGATCCGCCCATGGTTCCCGGACGGCGGCCATGGGCGGTCAACAATCGATTTGTCAGGCCGCCGTCGGCGGCAAAACGGCTACTCTTTCATGACCTCGTCGGATTTGGTCTTGACGACTTCGTCGATCTTGGCGATAGAGTCTTTTGTGTAATTTTCGACCTCTTTTTTCCCTTTATCACGGTCGTCTTCGGAAATGTGTTTCTGTTTTTCCTCGTCCTCGATATGCTTGATGCCGTCGCGGCGGATGTTGCGAATGCTGATCTTGGACTGCTCGCCCATTTGTTTGACCTGATTGACGAGCTGTTTTCGTCGTTCCTCGCTGAGCGGCGGGATATTCAAGCGGATAACCTTGCCGTCGCTGATGGGCGACAAGCTCAGGTCGCTGGAACGAATCGCCTTTTCGATCTCCTTCAGACAGGCCGGATCGAAGGGCTTGATCAGGATCGACGACGGCTCGGGAACCGACAGCGCCGCCAGTTGATTCAGCGGCGTCGGATTGCCATAGTATTCGACCCGGAGATGTTCGACCAGGCCGGTCGAGGCACGACCCGTCCGAACGCCTCGCAGTTCCTGCTTGAGGTGATCCAGGGCCTTATCCATGGTTTTTTTGTGACTATCGAGAATGGCTTTAATCGACATAGAGGCCTCCGTTCAACGCTATCGCGCCCCGGGCATGGCTCACGATCCAACAAAAGTGCCGATCGGCTCGCCCCGCAGGGCTTTTTCGAGGTTGCCTTCCTTGAAAATATTCAAAACGACCACCGGGATTCGATTGTCCCGGCACAAACTGACGGCGGCTGGATCCATGACCTTGAGATTTTTTTGCAGGACTTCGTCGTAACTGATCCTGGTCAACAAAGTCGCCGTCGGATCCTTCATCGGGTCGGCGGTAAAAACCCCATCAACTTTCGTGGCTTTTATCATCAGATTCACTTCCAGCTCGGCGGCCCGCAGCGCCGCGCAGGTATCGGTGGTGAAAAACGGATTTCCCGTTCCGCCGGCCAGGATAATCACGCGGCCTTGTTCCAGATGCCACAGACAACGGCGGCGGATGAACGATTCGGCCAGCGCCGGCACATCGATGGCGCTGAGAACCCGCGTGGGTTGGCCGATCTTTTCCAGAGATTCCTGCAGAGCGGCGGCGTTAATCACCGTGGACAACATCCCGATATAGTCGGCGGTGTTTCGGGGAATACGGCTTTTCTGCGAGAAAGATTCGCCCCGGAAAAAATTGCCTCCGCCGACGACGATCGCCACCTGCGGACCCATCTTCGCGATGCGGGTGATCCGCTCGGCGATGGACTCGATCGCCGCTCCATCAATCCCAAAACCTTTGGGTTTGCAGAAACTTTCGCCCGAGAGCTTCAGCAGCACCCGCTTGTATACTATTGCCGGGGTCTCCATTCCTGTTGTCTATCCCTATAAAAAAGGCATCGGTTTTCGATGCCTGATTGTAGCGTTTTGTCAGCCGATTTCAATCCGGACAAACCGGCGAATTTTCGCGGTGCCTCCGGCGGCCTTGGCGACATCGGACAGCGTCTGAGCGACGGACTTGGTGTCATCCTTGACGAAGGGCTGATCGACCAGGCAGTTCTCCTTGAGAAACTTGGCGATCTTGCCGTCCACGATCTTGTCGATCATGTTGGCGGGCTTGCCCTTGACCTGCTCGGCCGCGATTTCCCGTTCCTTCCGGAGAAACTCCGGATCGACTCCGTCCTTGTCCACGGCGATCGGCTTGAGGGCCGTTACATGCATGGCGATATCGGTCGCCAACGGCTGAATCGCCGCGGAGACCGCATCGCCGCTGGTCTCGATCTGGACCATCGTGCCAACCTTATGATTGAAGTGAACATAGGAACCGATCACGCCGGAACCGCTAAGGGAGTATCGGGCAAAATCGCCGATCTCGATCTTTTCTCCGGTTTTGCTGACGATTTCAGTCAGAACATCCGCATAGGGTTTGCCGCCGAGGGAGGTGGTTGTCAGAGCATCCACGCCAGAATCGGCCTTGCAGGCCAGAGCATACTCCCCCAGTTTTTCCGCGGCGGCGATAAAGTCGTCGTTGCGCGATACAAAGTCGGTCTCACTGCACAGCGACACCATCGCCACGGTCTTGCCGTCGCCGCTGCGTTTGCAGACGACACGGCCTTCCGTGGTTTCACGATCGGCTCGCTTGGCCAGGGTGGCCAGGCCTTTTTTGCGAAGCAATTCCATCGCCTTCTCGAGATCGCCGCCGGATTCTTCCAGCGCTTTTTTGCAATCCATCATGCCCTGTCCGCTCATTTTGCGGAGCTTGACGACGACTGCCGCATTTACTTCTGCCATGTTGCTACGCTCCTCTATGGGATCGATTGGTTCTGAATTTTTCCCTACGGCCTGTCGGACTCGATCATCACGATTTGGCCGTTGTATCGGAACTTAGGCCGACGGTCCCTGGGGGGCCGGCGCCGGGGTACCAACTTCGGTGGATTCCGCGGCAGACTCTTCGTCTATAGCGCTGGCCAGCGCGCGACGACGGCTGCGACCGCGAATGCCCGACAAGGGCGTAATGGCCGAATCCGACCGCGTAATGGTTTTGCCGTAGCTGACCGCATCGGCCAGTTCCCGCATGATGATCTCCACGGCCTTCAGAGAATCGTCATTGGCCGGAATCGCGACATCGGTCGTATCCGGATCCGAATCGGTATCGAGAATCGCCACAGTCGGAATTCCCAGCTTTCGGGCTTCCCGAAGAGCGATATACTCTTTCTTGGCATCCACGACCACGATAGCCCCCGGAATACGATTGAGCTTGCGGACTCCGCCGAGGTTGGTGGCGATTTTGCGCAATTCGCGTTTCAGCCGCGAGCCCTGCTTTTTGCTTTCGGCTTCCAGATCGCCGCTTTCCTGCATGGCCTCGAGTTGTTCAAGACGCTGAAGCCGCGAACGGACGGTACGGAAGTTGGTGAGCATGCCGCCCAGCCACCGCTCGTTGACATAGTGCATTCCACATTTTTCGGCCGCGGCCGTAACGGCCTTCTGCGCCTGGCGCTTGGTGCCGACAAAAACCACATCCTTGCCCGTCGCAACGACTTCCGACAACAGTTTGCGAGCGATTAATAGACCCTTGAGGGTTTCGCGGACATGGATGATATGAATTTTGCTGCGCTTGCCGAAAATGTATGGAGCCATCTTCGGGTTCCAACGGCTGATCGCATGACCATAGTGTACGCCCGCGGCAATCAGTTCGCGAGCCAGTTCCTTGTTCACAGGATCTGACCTCCACTTGTTAGAAAAAGTTCCATTTTCCATATAGACCATCCCCGCCTACGCCGGCAGAGAAGCTAATTAAAGTACTCTATTGGATAAAATCCGTCAAGCGATTTTGCAGGAAAACCACAAATTTTCTTCCTCCCCTCCGGGATTGTCAGGAAACCTTCCCTTTCGATCGGCTGCGGCAAAGTTCTCTCTGGGAGAAATCCTGAAAAGCCGGTTAATTCCCGTCCTCCCCGGGCCGATATATCTATCGATCTCGTACCCTTTTTGTTTTCATAAGTCGTTGAACAGCAAAGGATTACGGAATTCCGATGGATCAGGAAAATCTGAATCAACCTGCCGGGCAACCGCAAGAGAGAAAAAGCGCGGATTGGCTTGAAGCGATCACGCCGCTGGCCAAACGGCTGAATTGCCTGGAGATGGATAAGATCGCCGATGTGTGCATCAATGAGATTCCCCGGCTCATTGGCGCCCGACGAGTGTCGTTGTATATCCTGGACGAGTCGAGCGACATCCTGCATCTGGAAAAAAACAATCACCCCTTCCTGATAAATAATATTGTTTCTCTGAATCAGAATCCCCCCTCTCCGATGGTTGCAGCCGTCCGAAGCAAGGAATTGATGCTCGTTAACGATATGGACAAGCACACTCGGCCGAATATGGTTAAGACCCAACGGGCATTTTCCGAAAATTACAGCACCAAGAGCTGTATTATCGCCCCTTTGATCTGCCACAACCGGGTGGTCGGGGTGTTGAACCTGACGGACAAGAATGGGGGAGACTTGTTTACGCCCGAGGATATCGCCGTTCTGGAACTGTTCCGTCAGCTCATCGGCGCATCGATCGGGAATGTCAAACTCTTCGAAAAAACCCAGCGACAGGCGAAAACCGACGGCCTGACGGGGATGCTTAACCACCGCACATTTTATGAGACGCTGGAAACCGAACTTCGACGCACGCAACGATATGGTGGCAAGCTGTCGGTGATCATGGCGGATGTGGATCACTTTAAGCCCGTCAACGACACCTTTGGACACCGGGCCGGCGATGCAGCGATCAAACAGATCAGCCGGCGGCTCGGTGCTTGCATTCGGCAGATTGATGTCGCCGCCCGCTATGGCGGGGATGAGTTCGCGTTTGTGTTGCCCAACACCGCGCTGGAGGATGCGGTGATTGTGGCCGAACGCATGGTCAAGGCCGTCTCCGAGACACCCATCATTTTCGAAGACAAGGAACTGCAACTGACGCTCAGCGTCGGAGTTGGACAGTATGGGGGAGAAAACGCCTCAATCGCCGAAGTCACCAAGACGACCGACTCGGCCCTCTATGCGGCCAAACAGGCGGGACGAAACACATACCGGGTTGTTTCCAAACAGGAACCGGTTCCGGCCCACTCCTGAACCGAACGGGTTTCGACTCCCGTTGCATTCTATCCAAAAATCACCCTTACTCGTCCGATTTCCGGATTCGACCGCCGGAACCGAATCCGATGGTTCGGCCGATGGATTCAATCCTCGCCTGGAGGCAGCCATTATATCCATCGGCAGTTTCATTGAGACAGGCCTTGCCGGGATAGATCTCGTAGAGCGTTCGATAACAAAGCGGAGTCAGGTTCGGCATGACGACATTGGCTCCGCGCGTCAGGCCCAGTTCGCGTCCCGAATCGGGATTGATTGTGGCCAGGGCAGTCGTGCTGGGAATGTTGGCCTGCGGGCAAACCAACCGGGCAAGCGCCACGGCCTTGCAGGTCATCAAGTCGGTATTCGGGACTTGTTCGGCCGAATCGATCGACGGAATCAGTTCGCCGGAGCCCAGGGGCGTGAGCGGATTGGAAATAAACGGGCCGATGCCGATCATATCCAGATCGAGCCGACCAAACAGTGCAGTGTCTTCAGCCAGCGATCGAAAGCTCTGGCCGGGGATGCCGACCATTACGCCGCTGCCGACTTCGAAGCCGAGTTGAGCCAGTACCGTCAGTAATTCGAAACGGCCGGGACGGTTGGCTACGGATGGATGAATACGCTCGTAGAGAGCTTTGTCGGAGGTTTCAAAGCGAAGGAGATAACGGTCAGCTCCGGCCTTCCGCCAGGCAATCAAGTCCTCGATGGGTCGTTCACCCAAACTGAGAGTCAATGCAAGACTCGTCTGCTTTTTGATACGACGGACGATGTCGGCCAGCCATTCGGTCTTGATACCATAATCTTCTCCGGCCTGCAGGACGACGGTACCGTAACCGAATTCGACGGCCTTTTCGACGCAAGTAAAAATTTCGTCAGCGGTCATGCGGTAGCGCTGGAGATGGCGATTTTCGATGTTGAGTCCGCAATAGCGACAGCGGCGCGAACAATAGTTGGATATTTCGATCAGGCCGCGAAGGTGGACGGCATCGCCAACATTTTGTCTACGGGTTTGATCGGCCCTCATCCAAAGAAGATCCAACCGCGACGGATCCTCCTGTCGAAGCCAGTATTCGATTTCATCGAGAGTCAGGCGGCAATCGTTCATGATTGTTTCGGTCTGCCCGGGTCGCGCAAAACCTCCAGGGCCGCCGGGAACGGTTCAAGCGCCCGCTCCAGGATTCCCAGTGTATAGGCAATGACCAGCCCATAGTTGGTGATCGGCACGCCCACTTTCCGGCACTGCAGGATCCGGCTGAGCATCAAACGACGGTTGCTCATGCACGAGCCGCAATGAATGACCAGTTTATAACTCGATAGGTCCTCGGGAAAATCGCGACCCTGGAATGTGATAAATTCAAGCGGGCCTCCGACATGGTCGGTCAGCCAACGGGGAATCTTGACCCGTCCGATGTCTTCGCCGATAGGGTGGTGCGTGCAGGCCTCGGCCACCAGAACACGGTCCCCGGGACGGAGCTTCTCGATGGCCAGCGTCCCCTGCGTCTGGGTAACCAGGTCGCCTTTTAGCCGCGCAAACAGAATCGAAAAACTGGTCATCCAGATTTCCGATGGGGTGTCGGCCGCGACTTTTTTGAAGGCCTGTGAATCGGTGACGACGATCTTCGGCGGCCGCTTGAGGTTGTCCAGTACGGCCCGCAGGTCGCCTTCCTTGACAACCATACAGCAGGCGTCCCCGTCGAGCAGGTCACGGATCGTCTGAACCTGTGGCAGGATGATTCGGCCCTTGGGGGCCTCTTTATCGATCGGTACGACCAACACCGCCGTCTCGCCGGGCACAACCAGATCGGCAAGAATCGCCGGAGATTCGAGAAAATCGGCGGGAGCTGAATCCAGCAGGGCCTGCCGAAGATCCCCCACTCCGGTGTCCGTGACCGCGGAGGCCCGAACGATGGGGATTGAGGACCGCCGGAGTTCGGCTACGGCTTCCGGGTTCGGTGCGGCCAGGTCGGTCTTGTTGAAGACGGCGATGACCGGGATTTTTCGATCCTGAAGTTCGGTGAGAATGTGTCGCTCAAAGTCGGACCAGATTCCGTCGGTAATAATCACGCCCAGATCGGTGCGGTCGAAGACCTTGCGGGTCTTCTGGATACGGAGTTTGCCGAGGGCGCCTTCATCATCAATTCCGGCGGTATCGATAAACAAGACAGGTCCCAGAGGCAGCAACTCCATCGGTTTTTCAACGGGATCCGTCGTGGTGCCGGCCTGGGGAGAGACGATAGACACCTGCTGGCGGGTAATCGCGTTGAGAACGCTGGATTTCCCGACATTCCGTCGGCCGAACAAGCCGACATGCAATCGCATGGATTTCGGCGTCGTTTCCTTCATTTGATCTTCGTTTCCTGACTTTGATTGTTGAATGGTCCCTTTGCGTATGTCGGCGGATGCACCCCCGAAAGTTCTTGTTGCAACCACTCAGGCAAACCGTATAATATCCTATCGGATAATTTTTGTTTTTCAAGGGATTGCTGAATGAACCCAAATGGGAATCATCGGGTATTGATTCAACTAATCTGGATCGGCCTGGTCTTCGGTTGGGCCTCCGCAGCGTCGTGGCGGTTGTCCGATTCGGGGCAGTGGACTGATGTTGCGCAGGATCCAAAATCCAAAAAGCTTTTGGCTGTCTCGGAGTTCAAAGACCAGATCGCAGCCGGAAAATCCGACGAAGCCCACAAAACTCTGGCGGCGATTCAGGCCGAGTTCCCGGATCTGGCCGGACCGGAAATGACGGCCTTTTGGGCAGCCGAGGAACAGTTTGCCAGGCGGAACTGGGTCAAAGCCATCCGAATGTACGACGAGTTTTTGGACCAATACCCCACAAGCTGGCTGACGGAATCGGCCCTGGAGCGGGAATATTCGGTGGCTGTGGCGTTTTTGAACGGAGAAAAGCGGACGGTGTTGCTGATTCTGCGGCTCTCGGCGATTGAGGATGGGGCCAAGATCATGCAGAAGATCGCCGACCGAACCGGAGACGCCCCGATCGCGAAGCGATCTCTGATTACGCTGGCTCGCAGCTACGAAAAGCAGAAAATGTACATGGAAGCATATGAGACCTGGGTGGATGTTTCTTCGCGCTGGCCGACGGGCCAGACGGGCCAACAGGCCCTGTTGGAGATGGGACAGGATTTACACTCATCCTATAAAGGGCCCGCGTATGACCACCGGGGCCTGATCAGCGCCAAGAGTTATTACTCCAATTATGCCCTGCGGTATTCGGATGACGCAAAAACCCGCGACATTGCAGGCAAACTGACGCTGATCGACGAACAGATGGCCTATAAGCAATACCTGATCGGCCGGTATTACGACCGGACCGATGACGATGCGGCCGCCGAGATGTATTATGGGAAAATCCAGGAAAATTGGCCCGGCAGCAACGGCGCCCAGCGGGCGCAGGCGCGTCTCGATGAACGGGTTGACGGAAAACTGCCTCCGGAACCCAAGAAGTTAAATCGAAAAGCGATCGATGGAATCGGAGATTTCCTCGATCACTGGTTCGGCGTAACCTGGATCTTTAAACCCAAAAGCGTTTCAGAATCGGCGGGTGTGCCATGACTCTGCGAAACCAAAACGCCCGGATCGGGCAGAGGGTCGCCCTGATTTTGCCGGCTGTGATTGCCGCATTCCTGATCTGCGCTGCGGGGGGTTGTTCGGTCGGCGGAATTCAGGGATATACCAACGACTGGCTTCACCCGCAGGATGTCTCCTCGGTGTATGTGGAGATGTTCGATACCCGGAGTTTTCGTCGGGGCCACGAATACGCCCTGACCAGCGCGATCTGCAAGCAGATTGAAGCCCGAACACCGTACAAGATTATCTCCAACCGGGACACGGCCGACACGATCCTGTCAGGCGAGATGACCATCGGACAGGGCGTGTTGTCCAGCGAACGGTATGAAGGCCGGCCTCTGGAGCGCGAGGTGGTGATTAAAGTCATCTTCACCTGGAAGAATCTCAAGACCGGCGAGATCCTGGTCAATCGCGAACAGGTCATGGCCAGCGGCGATTTCACCGACAAGTTGAATCAGGACTTCGCTTACGCCGCGGATGTGGCGGTCCATCGAGCGGCCGAACGGGTGGTCGAACGAATGGAACAATCCTGGTAATCGTTCTCCGGGGGACTGTTTCAGGGAAAATCCAATTCCTACAACGCCGGACAATCAAAGGAATTACAAGAAGGTATGAGCAATCCGAACCCATCTTCCCGACCGCCCAAGGGCATGCCCAAGCCCCCGCTGGTTCCCAGCCGTAATCCGCTCAGTTGGATGGCCATTGGCCTGATTCTGCTGCTGATGTTTCTGACCGTAGTGCGGACCAGCCGGGTGGAAGAAATCAGTTTCTCTCCGGAGTTCCTGGACTATGTCGAGAAGGGCTATGTCAAGAGCGTCCGGTTCCAGTCGGAGAAGATCACAGGCGAATTCAACGAGGCCGGCCTGGCGGCTCGGCCGGACGGATCCGCCAAACACTTCGATGTCATCTACACCCCCGCAATGTACAACGAAAAGCTGATCGAACGGCTGGAATCGGCCAAGGTGGAGATCCGGGGTAAAGCCCAGGATATCTGGCTGCCGATCCTCTGGCAGCTTCTGCCGATCGCGGTTCTGGTGGCGCTGATTTACTTTTTCTTCCTGCGAAACCTCCGCAGCGGCGGGGGCGGCATGTTAATGAACTTCGGCCGCAGCCGTCACAAGCTCCGCGGCAAGGAACAGAAAATCACCTTCGACGATGTCGCGGGTATCGAAGAGGCCAAGGAAGAGGTCGCCGAGACCATCGAGTTTCTGAAGAATCCCAAAAAATTCAAGAAAATCGGCGGACGGATTCCGCGGGGTCTGCTCTTGATCGGGCCCCCCGGCTGCGGCAAAACCCTGTTGGCCAAAGCCATCGCCGGGGAAGCGGATGTGCCGTTCTTCAGCATCGCCGGCAGCGACTTTGTCGAGATGTTCGTCGGCGTCGGCGCCAGCCGCGTGCGGGACCTCTTCAAGCAGGCCAAGGAAAATTCGCCGTGTATCATCTTTCTCGATGAGATTGACGCCATCGGCAAGAAACGAGGCCCCGGCTTTGTCAGCGGCGGCCATGACGAACGGGAACAGACGCTCAACGCAATTCTCGTGGAGATGGACGGCTTCGATACCGATGATCAGGTCATCGTCATCGCTGCGACCAACCGGGCGGATATCCTCGATCCGGCCCTGACCCGGCCGGGACGATTCGACCGGTCGGTCAATGTCCCGCTGCCGGATCTGAAGGGACGCGCTCAGATTCTCAAGGTCCACGCCCGCAAGGTCAAGCTCGGGCCGGATGTCGATTTCGAACGGCTGGCCAGGGTCACGCCCATGTTCAGCGGCGCCGAACTGGAGGCCGTGATCAACGAAGCGGCGATTAGCGCCAGCATGGCCAACAAGGACTTCGTTGAGATGACGGACCTGGAAGAGGCCCGCGACAAAATCCGCTGGGGCCGGGCCAAAAAGAGCCGGGCGGTCGATGAAAGCGACAAGCGGCTGACGGCTTTTCACGAGGCAGGACATGCCCTGGTCCAGTCGATGCTCAAAGATGCCGACCCGTTGCACAAGGTCAGCATCATCCCCCGCGGCAGCATGGGCGGAGCCACCTTTGCGCTGCCGGAAAAGGATCGGCATGTGTACACCCGGCGATATTGCATGGCCCTGCTGCAGGTTTGGTATGGCGGGCGAATCGCCGAGGAACTATTCTGCGACGATATCAGCAGCGGAGCCCAAATGGATATTCAGCAGGCAACTTCGGTCGCCCGCGAGATGGTTATGACCTGGGGCATGGGTGAGCAGATGGGGTTGGTCAACTATTCGGGCGATCCGGCTCGTGACTACTATTTAGGTCCGGCCAACGAATATTCGCAGAAAACCGCCGAACTCATCGACCAGGAAGTCAAGAAGATCGTCGATCAGGCCTACCACGACGCGCGGATGCTGATTGAGGCCAACAAAGACAAGCTCGAGGCCATTGCCAAGTCTCTGTTGAAATACGAGACGCTGGACGCCGAGGATGTCAAGACCCTCATCACGGGCGGCACGCTGGACAAGCCCACGGTAGGCGATCTGCTGGTGCAAGAGCAAAAGAAAACGCAGGCAAATTAAATTTCCATTTTCCATTTTCCATTGACGATTATGTCCATTCATCATCCGCAATCGGTCGGGATCGTAACGACGCAGAAGATCCGTGTCGTCAAGCCCGATGCGCCGTTGCTTCTCCAGTGCGGAAAAACGCTGGGACCGATCGATGTGGCCTACGAAACCTACGGCAAGCTGTCCGAAACGCAGGACAATGTCGTGTTGATCTGCCATGCCCTCAGCGGCAACGCCCATGTGGCCGGCTTCAACGCCCCGGGCGACCGTAAACCGGGGTGGTGGGATATCATGGTTGGGCCAGGCAAGCCCATCGACACCGACAAGTACTTCGTGATCTGTTCCAATGTGATCGGAAGCTGCTCCGGCACAACCGGACCGTCGGAGATTAACCCGGCAACCGGAAAACCCTATGGCCTGGATTTTCCGATCATCACCATCGCCGATATGGTTGAAGTCCAGAAGCTCCTGCTGGATAAACTCGGTATCCGGCGACTGCTGGCCGTCATCGGCGGCTCGATGGGCGGCATGCAGGTCCTGCAGTGGGCAATCTCGTACCCGAAGATGGTCGCCGGCGCGATCGTCATTGCCTCGACGACACGGCTCAACGCTCAATCGATCGCCTTCGACGCCGTGGGCCGCAATGCGATTCTGGCGGATGCGAATTTCGCCGGCGGCCAGTATCACGACAAGGATGGTCCCGATCGCGGCCTGTCGATCGCGCGGATGATCGGGCACATCACTTACCTGTCCGAACAGAGCATGCACGAAAAATTCGGCCGCACGCTCCGCAACGCAGACGAGTACAGTTACGATTTCCAGTCGGAGTTTTCGGTCGAGACCTATCTGGACCATCAGGGGCAAACCTTCGTCGAGCGGTTCGACGCCAACAGCTATCTCTATATCACCAAGGCGATGGACTACTTCGACCTGGCCCAGGAGTACGGTTCGTTGCGACAGGCCTTCGCCAATACTGAGTCCCGCTTTCTGGTCCTCAGCTTCACCAGCGACTGGCTCTTTACCTCCAGACAGTCCGAAGAAATCGTCAACACTCTCGTCGGCCTCAGCCGCGATGTCAGTTACTGCAACAT
>JAAYVQ010000059.1 GCA_012517095.1 Phycisphaerae bacterium
TCCACACAAGGACATCCAGACCGGCGTTCCGCCGGAAGAAAAAGTAGAACAAGAACCAACCATTTCGTTCTTTCAGAACGAAGGAAAAGCAGACTGATCCAATGGGATCAGGAAGCAAAACCATGAACTTAACTATATGAGAAGAATACAATGAATACGCAAGAAGTGATGGGTTTGTACGATCAATTCGTGATTGGCAATTACGGTCGGCTCCCCCGGGCGATTGTGCGGGGCGAAGGAAATTACCTCTACGACGCCGAAGGCAACAAGATTCTGGACATGTTCCCCGGTTGGGCGGTCAGCGGCATCGGCCATTGCCATCCGCATGTCGTTGAAGCCATTCGCAAGCAGGCGGGCGAATTACTGCACATCGACAATACTTTCTACATTCCCCAGCAGGCACAACTGGCCAAGCTGGTCTCCGAGCGGGGATTCGGCGGCAAATGCTTTTTCTGCAACAGCGGCGCCGAGGCCAATGAGGCGGCTCTAAAGCTGGCCCGGCGGCATACCAAACCGGAAAAATACAAGTTCATCACCGCCGAACGGAGCTTTCACGGTCGGACTTTTGCGACGGTGACGGCCACAGCCCAGCCCAAGTATCACGAGGGTTTTCTGCCCCTGTTGCCGGGCTTTACTTATGTTCCGTATAACGATATCGACGCTTTGCAGGAGGCCTTCACCGATGAGGTCGCCGCAGTCATGATTGAACCGATCCAGGGTGAAGGCGGCATCCATCCGGCAACTCCGGAATACATGCACGCCATCCGGGAATTGTGCGATGCCCATGGCGCGATGATGATCCTCGACGAAGTCCAGACCGGTATGGGCCGGACAGGCCGTTGGTTCGGATACCAGCATTACGATGTCACTCCGGACATCCTGACGCTGGCCAAGGCGCTCGGAGGCGGCGTGGCGATCGGAGCGATGATGGCTCGGCCGCAGGTGGCTGCCTCGCTGGTCCCTGGAACGCATGCCTCGACCTTCGGAGGAAACCCGTTGGCCTGTGCCGCGGGCGTGGCCGTTATCGAGGCCATCGAATCCGACCATCTGCTTGAAAATGCCCGAGCCATGGGTGACTATGCCGTCGAAAAGATCAACCAGCTCAAGGCCAAATATCCTCTCATCGACCATGTTCGGGGCAAAGGACTCATGATCGGCATCCAGCTCACGGAACCCGGCGCGGCGATCGTCGCCGCCTGTCTGGAGCGGGGTTTGCGGATCAACTGTACCCAGAGCAATGTCCTGCGGTTTATGCCTTCGATGACCGTGACGAAAGACCAGATCGACGAGGCCTTGTCGATCCTGGATCAGGCCATGGCTTTACAAGGAACCGGATCATGAAAGACTTTCTATCGATTATTGACTGTTCAAGCAATGAGCTCCTGAACCTGCTTCGGCTCGCCCGCGATCTGAAGGCCCTCTACAAAAAGGGCGGCCGGGACCTGTGTCTTTCCGGCAAAACACTTGCGATGCTCTTCGAAAAGGCCTCATTGCGGACGCGGTTGAGTTTCCAGGTAGCCATGATCGATCTCGGTGGTTATGCCCTCAACCTGAAGCCCGACGACATCGGCATCATCGGCAAACGAGAACCTGCCAAGGATATGGCCCGGGTCCTGAGTCGCTATGTCCATGGGATCATGGCACGGACCTTCGCACATGATACAATTGTCGAATTCGCCCGATATGCAACGGTTCCGGTGATCAATGCCCTCAGCGACTGGTCCCATCCGTGCCAGGCCATGGCCGATGTGATGACGATCGAAGAACATCTCGGCAAGCTCGAAGGAATCAAGATTGCCTATATCGGCGACGGTAACAATGTCGCCCGATCGCTGGCCTTCGTGGCCGCCAAGTTGTCGATGAAACTGGTCCTGGCTTCACCCGAGGGTTACGATCTTGACGCCGAATCGATACAACTGGCCAATCACACCCGGGCCGATTGCGTTCAGATCACACGCGATCCGTTTGTGGCCGTGAAAGACGCCGATGTGATCTATACCGACACCTGGATCAGCATGGGTCAGGAAGCCGAAAAAGAACAACGAATCCGTCAGTTCCAAGGATATCAGGTCAACCGGGCATTGATGGACGCTGCCCCGAAACATGCTCGTATCATGCATTGCCTCCCGGCCTATCGGGGGTTGGAAATCACCGACGAAGTAGCTGAATCCCCTCATTCGATCATTTTCGATGAGGCCGAAAATCGTCTCCATTTCCAACGGGCTTTGCTCAAAATGCTGTTGTCTGAATCGATGCCACACTGAGACAGCCGCGATGAAGACGATCCTGGTGGCCACCGGCAATCCCGGCAAGCTCGTGGAGATTTCCGCCATGCTGGATACGCCCGCTCTCTGGCTGACACTCCGGGATTTTCCCGGAATTCAGGAAGTTCAAGAAGACGGCCAGACCTTCGAAGAGAATGCTCGTAAGAAAGCGCTGGGCTACGCCGGACAGACCGGTCTATGGACCCTGGCCGACGATTCGGGACTGGTGGTGGACGCGCTCAAGGGAGAACCGGGGGTGCATAGCGCGCGGTTCTGCGGACATTCGACGGATACGACCGATCGTAAAACGATTGACCGGTTGAATTATGAAAAGGTGCTGGATCTTCTTCGAAACATTCCCGGCTCCCGGCGAACGGGGAGATTTGTCTGCCATCTCTGCCTGGCATCGCCTCAAAAAATTCTGCTTGAGACTCACGGTCAATGTGAAGGCCTGATTCTCGATACGCCCCGCGGCGAGAACGGATTCGGTTACGATCCGATTTTTTTCGTTCCGTCCCTGAATCGGACCATCGCCGAACTTTCCACGAAGGAGAAAAACGCCGTCAGCCACCGTGGAAACGCTTTCATTCAATTCAAACCCATGTTGCGTAAACTGCTCGAGAACAGTCCCGATTGACGCTTTGGCATTCCGGTTGTTCGAGATTTTGTCTTGACAGTTCTTGTCACGATCTGCTATCTATCGCTGAACCTGAGACCGATGCGATTTGTTTCTCAGGCAATGCTGTTCAGGATAATCAGCCGTCAAGGTGTAAATTTCGCTATGGCAAAAACCGCGAAAATGAAAGCTCTGGTCATCGTCGAATCTCCGGCCAAGGCCAAGACTATCAATAAATATCTCGGTTCCGGGTTTGATGTGAAGGCCTCGTTCGGCCACATCCGGGATCTTCCCGAACGGGGTTTGTCGGTGGATATCGAAAAAAATTTCGAACCCACCTACGATATTCCGGCCAAGAAAAAAAAGACCGTTGCCGCCCTGAAGGCCGCCGCGAAAAAATGCGACACGCTGTATCTGGCAACGGACTTGGATCGCGAGGGCGAGGCCATCGCCTGGCATCTGGCTGAAATTCTCCACATGCCCGCCGAACAAACCTGGCGAGTCGTGTTCAACTCGATCACCAAAAAAGCCATCCAGGACGCTTTTGCCCAGCCCGGTCGGCTGGATATGAATCGCGTAATGGCCCAGCAGGCCCGCCGGATCCTGGACCGGATCGTCGGTTACCAGATCAGTCCGCTGCTTTGGAAAAAGGTCGCTCGCGGACTCAGCGCCGGCCGCGTTCAATCCGTCGCGGTGCGGATCATTGTCGAAAAAGAACGGGAGATTCGGGCCTTTATCCCTCAGGAATACTGGCTGATTCCGGCCGTCTTTTCCACAACGAACGATTCCAACCTGTCACAACAGTGGCAGGCCTTTATTGGAAATGAATCAGAAAAGGAAGGCCCCACCGTCGATCAGCAGAACCAGTGGCTTGCCGCCCACAAGGCGTTTCGCGCCGAACTGACCAGCGTCAACAACGAGAAATTCCACGCGGAGAATCAGGCCGCAGCCGAGCGAGTCTTTGCGGCCGTACACGGCGCCACGTTCGCGGTTGAAGAGTTATCCGTCAAACGCGTCGTTTCGCGCCCGTCGGCGCCGTTTATCACCTCGACACTCCAACAGGCGGCCGCCAATCGGTTGGGATTCAGCGCCAGTCGGACGATGGTCATCGCCCAACAACTCTACGAGGGAATCGACCTTGGCTCGATGGGTTCGCTGGGATTGATTACCTACATGCGAACCGACAGCACTCATCTGTCGGGAGAGGCCCTCGAATCCGTGCGTCACTTTATCGCCTCCAACATCGGGGCCAACTATGTTCCCGAAAAGCCGAACTTTTTCGCTTCCAAACAAGGCGCTCAGCAGGCCCATGAAGCCATCCGTCCCACCGATCCGGATTTGGCTCCGGACCAGATTCGAAGCTTTCTATCCGAGGAACAATTCAAACTTTACGATCTCGTCTGGCGGCGTTTTGTCGCCTGCCAGATGGCGTCGGCCCAGTGGGATACCACCTCGGCCGAGATTCTTGCCCAGACCTCGGTCGGTCCCTGTCGATATCGCGCCAATGGCCGTGTTCTGGTCTTCGACGGCTTCACAAAGATCTGGCCCTCCGGGTCCGAAGGCGCCGATCTGCCCCCGCTCAAAAAAGGCGATCCGGTCTTTCCCGTTTCCATCCGGTCACAACAACACTTCACGAAACCCCCCGCCCGTTACACCGAGGCCTCGCTGGTCAAGGCCCTTGAAAAGGAAGGTATCGGCCGACCCAGTACCTACGCTTCCATCATCTCGACGATCCAGGACCGTAAGTATGTCGAGAAAATCGACGGCAAATTCCACGCCACGCATATCGGCGAGATTGTCACCGACAAACTGTGCGAATACTTTCCGCGGGTCATGGACATCGCCTTCACGCGTCACATGGAAGACCAACTCGACAAGATCGAAGACCAACACCTCGATTGGGTCCAGGTCCTCAAGGAATTTTACGATCCCTTCCGCGTCAGTTTGGACAAAGCGATGGAAGGCATGAAACACGCCAAGGCCGAGACCCAACCCAGCGAATACACCTGTTCCAAATGTGGCAAGCCCATGGTCTATCGCTTCGGGAAAAACGGCCGTTTTCTGAGTTGTTCGGCCTATCCCGACTGTAAACATGCCGAACGCTGCGACCGTGAGGGCAAGATCGTCAGCGACGAGAAAACGGAGCATGTCTGTACCGCCTGCGGCAAACCGATGGTCATCCGAATGGGGCGATTCGGCCGGTTCCTGAGCTGTTCGGGATATCCCGAGTGCAAAACGATTCAGAAAATCGACAAAGAAGGGAAGATTTTGCCCCCCAAGCCGCCCGCCCAGCCCACGGGGATCCGTTGCCACAAATGCTCTCAAGGCGAGCTGGTTGTCCGCCAGAGCAAACGCGGACCTTTCCTGGGGTGCAATCGCTTCCCGAAGTGTCGCACAATCGTTTCGATGAAACAACTTGACGCTCTCAAACAGTGGCAGACGGAGGGAAAATGGCCCCCATCCTCTCCCGAACAACTCGAACACATGCTGGGCAAACCCGAAAAAAAGCAGGCCAAAACGGGCCGGAAGGCCCCGGCCGATTCCGAATCATAAGGAACGAAACGCGACGACGGAAAAAAATGAGCGAGGTTTCATGTGGATAAAAAAGAATCACAGGGAATTGAAACCATTGAACCTGTGGGCAAGCGAGTCCTGATTCGCAAAGATGAAGACAAACGCCCCACAAAGGGCGGTATTCAATTGCCCGACAATATCGAAATCCCCACCATCACCGGCCGTATCGTCTCCGTCTCGGCCGAAGTCGAACAGTCCGCGGAGATCCCCTTGCGTCAATACGACAAGGTTCTGTTCAATCCCAAAGGGGCTATTCCCGTGGACTTCGAAGGCAACAATCGCCTGTATGTCGTCGATGTGGAAAATGTTGTCGCGGTTTTCCGCAAGGCCTGATTCTTCAGCAACCTCGGCGGAACGCAAGGGTCCATGCCGAACCCACACCCAGCAAGATCAGGGTTGCCGGTTCGGGAATTGATTGTTCGCCGCCGGAATCATTGTCGGAAGGCGGATTATAATAATATCTTTGAGAATATCCGCCGCCGGTGCTGATACCGGACCCCATATACCAACCTGAGCCAACGCCGATTGCTTCATCGGCACCGGCGCCGCCGCTGCTCGACAAGCCGTCCTCTTCGGGTAATTCGAATTCCGTCCGTTCGAATACGGCGATCACGATCTTCGGCGAATCGACCCAGACCGAAGTATAGTTACAGGTCATCTCCGTAACATCTCCCAGCCAATAGAGAAAACGATAACCGGGTTTGGGCTCGGCCGTCAATGTTACCATCTGGTTCAGCCCGAATTTATGAACACCGGTTCCCGGTGTTACCACGCCTCCGTCATAGGGACTTTTCTCAATGATTAAGGCGTACCCGGAATCCGTCTGAGCCGGACACGGCATTGCCAACCCCAGGGCTGCCATGCACAGAATCATTACGCCTGGCCGGATAAAAGATTGTGGAGTCATCATATCCCCCCGGATAATGGACCTGTGAAGATCAGGAGGCGGACCGGATTTTAACCGGTCCGCCGACAAGATTCAGACATTACGAACGCCGTGAACGAACCGCAAACATACCGCCCAGAGTCAACAGGGTCAGCGTTGCCGGTTCGGGAATGGGTGCGGCCAACGAGATGATTTCGCCACCGGTGAATCCACCCGACACAGCTCCGGAGCCCATTGTGGGTTGCATGGGGCTGCTGAACAGCAAAATCGCCGATTGCTTACCGCTGGTGATAGGACCCGCAGAACCCATAAACAGGTTAATCAAGCTTTCGGACAGGATCGCTTGTAACCCCGGGATGATATCACCGGCAGAGGCCTCATAAGTCAGGTTGCCCACGATCGCATTGGCCACAAGACCGACCGAAAAGAAGTCGATCCCGACTTTTGAAGCAGCGTCGTCGAATACCCGATAGGCATAGACATAATCCGTGCTCGGGAACAGGGTCGTACCGGAATACTGGCCGGGAGCATATACTGCGTACTCAACCGATCCGATCAAACTGCCGTTGTTAAAATTCGTCTGGCCCGACATCATCGAACCCATGGGCAGGGCCATCAGCCCGGAGGTGCAGACCATCAGAGCACCCAGAATTATGGATATTTTCTTCATTCGTCGCTCAACTTTCCGAGACAAAATCCCTAACTTTGGCATCCTGCCCTCCGTTCAAAGACTCCTTGCTCTTTGAACACAACACACAGGCACACACGCTTCGGGTTTCCTCGATTATCGTGAGCTTCTTGCTCGCCCCCATATCGGAAGGTTGTTCAGGCCCTCCGACATTGTCAATGAGAGATTCGGCCACCCCATAACAACGACCTGACGATCCCCCATCGATGTCCCCTGTATTAGACCATAAAAAGAGAAAAAAGTCAAGTAATTTTTGATGCCAAATCGCTTCGCTTTCCCGCGAAAGTCCAATAAAAAAGGGCCTGATAAGGCCCTTTTCGACATTCATTTGTGGATCATCATCCGGTCGTTTTCTTTACCCGCCGTTTCTGGCCGCTGACCGGTTTGGACTGGCTAAACCGTGAGATATTCCGGATGGCCTGGCGAAGACGGTTTTCGTTTTCCACCAGCGCGATTCGCATACAGTACTCGCCGTTTTCCCCGAACGCACGGCCCGGCGCGATCGCGACATTGGCGTAATTCAAGAGGTCCATCGCATAGTCGATGCTTCCTTTGCCGCCGGAAAATTCCGGAGGAAATTTCGCCCAGACAAACATCGACGCTCGCGGCGGATCGGCCTGCCAGCCGATTCGCTGCAGGCCTTCACAGACGACATCCCGCCGAGTCTGATACAATTCATTCTGCTTTTCAATGAAGTGATCGCCTTCCCGCATGGCGATGATGCTGGCGATCTGAATCGCCTGGAAAATCCCATAGTCGTAGTAGCCCTTGATCGTCGCCAGGGCGCTGACCATGTCCGTATTTCCGGCGACAAAACCGATCCGAAATCCTGCCATATTGTAGGGCTTGCTCAGCGTAGTGAACTCCACGCCCACATCTTTGGCTCCCTTGGCCGACAGGAAACTCGGGGCCTTGTAACCATCGAAGCAGGTTTCGCCATAGGCAAAATCGCTGATTACCGCCAGTTTGAAACGCTTGGCCAGATCCACCACCGTCTCGAAGAATCCCGGATCGACGGTCATGGCCGTCGGGTTGTGCGGATAATTCAGGATTAGCAGCTTGGGACGCGGGAACAAGTGCTCGCAAACCAGCGCGACCGAATCGAGGAACTTCTGGTCGTTTCCCAGAGGCACGCTGATGACATTGCCGCCGGCCAGCGCTACGCCGTAAATATGGATCGGGAACGCCGGATCGGCCACGATCGCCGTGTCGCCCGGGCCGAGCATTGCCAGGCACATGTGGCTGAAACCCTCTTTGGATCCCAGACACGCCAGAACCTCGGTCTCCGGATCCAATTCGACATTCCACTTGCGGGCATATTTGACCGCCATCTCGCGCCGCAGATTATACACGCCTTTGGACATGCTGTATCGATGGTTGCGCGGATCGCGGGCCGCCTCACAAAGTTTCTCCACCACGGCCTTGGGCGCGCCATCCATCGGATTGCCCATTCCCAGGTCAATCACATCGATGTCCTGACGCCGCTTTTCAAGCTTGAGCGCATTGATCCGTCCAAATAAATAGGGCGGAAGTCGTTTGACCCGCTCCGCCGGCTGAACCACAAAATTCGTCATGTTTGCCTCGAAATTTCAGTGCTTATCTTCCAATTCCGGACAGATACTCTATCGTCCGGACAGAGGTTTTTCAAAGATATTTTGGGCGCGTTCCCGAAACGGATTTCGCCAATACCGGGAATATCGGATATGTCAAACGGGAAAAAAGATCGTCCGAGTCAGAATCGCTTCAGCAAGCTCAGACCCGTGACGGCCCTGTCGGAAACCGAATCCACATCCGTATAGGGCATGATCTGGAATCCGCCAATCCGCGTCTCTTTGTCCTTGCCGGCAACATGATGGCCGACCAGATAACCCCACACGGCGCCGAACAGCACATCGCTGGGCCAGTGGTCACCCGATTCCATCATTCGATAGCCGACAAAACCGGCGCCGAGATAGGCCGGGATACCGATACCGGGACCGTAAAACTCATCCAGCACGGCCGCGACCGTGAACGAGCTGGAGGTGTGGCCGCTGGGCCAGGCCAGGGGCTTATCGTTGGGGGTGTGATTGTTGCGGGCCAACTTTAAGGCCAGAGTGCCCGCTCCGCTGACCGACAGGGCTTTTATCATCGTCCATGATTGCTCCAGGCCCTTTTCATTGCCTTGTTCAGCCGCGATTAGATACCAAAGACCCGCCACGCCAAAATGAAACCCCGGCCCACCGACCAGGTCGATCACCTTGTCCATATCGTGAGCGATAAAGGCGTTGTCACGGATATCCTTTTCCATCCGGTCGTCAGCACCTTCGCTGTGCAGGGCGATACTCGCACCGCCGGCGGCCAACAGCCAGAAGGCCTGATCCCAGTCCAGAACGATCTCCTTGGCATTCTCGATGACAATCCCCGGAATTTGCGGAAGGTCTTCGGCGGCCCGGCCCCAAAACTTACCCAGAAATCTTCGTTGTTCGGCCTGAACCTCCGCCGGCGAGGTCGGAATCCCGTGGTCTTCCATCAACATGTCCGTCATCGACTTTTCGTCGGCCGCGGCCAAGTGTTGCTCTGCTTGGACGATCGAGAAGTTGAGATTAGAAACAACACTCAAGATAACCAGAACCATCCCTGTTCGTTGTACAACTGTCATTGTCCTACTCCCATTCAATCGTCGCGGGGGGCTTGCTGGAGATATCATAAACCACACGATTGACGCCGCGGACCTCATTGATGATCCGGCCGGCGATCCGGCCGAGAATCTCATAAGGAATCTGCGAAAAGTCGGCCGTCATGAAGTCCGTCGTCTCCACCGCCCGCAGTGCGATCACGCTGTCGTAACTTCGTTCATCGCCCATGACTCCGACCGTACCCACCGGAACCAATACGGCCAGCGCCTGGCTGATCTTGCGATAGAGACCCGCGCCGCGGATTTCCTCAATGAGAATATCGTCGGCCTCCCGAAGGATTTTGAGCCGCTCGGCCGTCACCTCGCCGATCACCCGTACCGCCAATCCCGGACCCGGGAACGGATGTCGCCAGACCATATCCGCGGGTAGCCCCAGATACTCGCCAACCAAACGCACTTCGTCCTTAAAGAGATCCCGCAGGGGTTCGACCAATTCGAAGCCCAGTTTTTCCGGAAGGCCGCCAACATTGTGATGCAGCTTGATACTGGCCGCCAGATTGCCATCCTTGTGGCCGGACTCGATGACATCCGGATACAGGGTACCCTGGGCCAGGAATCTCACCTTTTCGATCTTGGCCGCTTCACAACGAAAGGCCTCAATAAATTCGGCTCCGATGATCTTGCGCTTCTTTTGCGGATCGGTCACGCCCGCCAGCTTGGCCAGAAACTGCCCACCCCAATCCACCGTTCGCAGGTCAAGATGAAAATGATCGCGAAACATCGACTCGACATGCTGTCGTTCGTTTTTCCGCAGCAGCCCGTTATCGACAAAGATGCAGGTCAGTTGATCGCCGATCGCACGATGGATCAGGGCTGCTGTAACCGCCGAATCGACGCCGCCGCTGAGGCCGCAGATCACGCGGTCGCGGCCGACCTGGTTGCGTACGGCCTCGACGGTCTGCTCGACAAAATCGCTCATTTGCCAGTCGCCCCGGCACTGACAGATGGCATAGAGAAAATTCCTGAGAATTTCGGTCCCGAATGGCGTATGCGTCACCTCCGGATGAAACTGCACGCCGTAAAACATACCATCCCGATGCCGGACGGCCGCAAAGGGACAGCTTTCCGTCGCAGCCAGAGGATGAAAATCGACGGGCAGGTCGTTGACCTGGTCCCCGTGGCTCATCCAGACCGTTGTATGTTGCGGAACCCCCGATAGCAGCCGATCCGCGTCGCAGATTCGCATTTCGGTTCGGCCGTACTCCCGGCTGTGCGCCGGCGAGACTCGCGCTCCGAGAATCGTACAACCGATTTGCATCCCATAGCAGATCCCCAGAACCGGCACGCCCAACTCAAACAGCTTCGGATCGCAGGTCGGGGCGTTTTCGGCATAGACGCTGGCGGGACCGCCAGAGAGAATGATTCCTTTGAGATTCGTGCCCTTGAGCTCTTCAACTCGAACCCCCGGCTGGACGATCCGCGAATAGACCTTGTGTTCGCGAACCCTCCGGGCGATCAATTGCCCATACTGGCTTCCGAAATCGACAATCGCAATCCATTCATGCGTCATGATTCATCCGTGACGATCAATCTTCAAAGGTATAACTGCCCGAGTAGTTCGGCGATTCGCGGGTGATCAGGATATCGTGCGGGTGCGATTCAACGACACCGGCGTTGCTGATCCGTACAAAACGGGCTCGCGTCCGCAGTTCTTCGATGGTCTTGGTGCCGCAATATCCCATACCCGCCCGAAGTCCACCCACGAGCTGATAGACGAAATCGCCGAGCGTTCCGCGATAGGGTACGCGGCCTTCGACGCCTTCGGGCACCAGTTTGTCTTTGGTACTAACGCCCTTCTGGCCATAGCGGTCAGCCGAGCCCTGGATCATCGCCCCAATCGAACCCATACCGCGATAATCTTTAAACTGCCGACCCTTGTAGATCACCCGTTGTCCCGGGCTTTCGTCCAAACCGGCGAACAGAGAGCCCAGCATTACGCAGGAGGCCCCCGCCGCAATCGCCTTGGTGATGTCGCCCGAATGGCGGATGCCGCCGTCGGCAATGACGGGGATACCCTTCTTCTCGGCCGCACGGGCACAATCCAGGATGGCCGTGATTTGCGGAACACCGACGCCCGAGATGATTCGCGTGGTGCAGATCGATCCGGGTCCAATGCCCACCTTGACCGCATCGGCCCCGGCAGCGATCAGATCGGTCGCCGCTTCGAAAGTGGCGATATTTCCGGCGATGACATCGATATCGTAGTTGCTTTTGATCTTTTCGACGGTATCCAGCACATTCTGCGAGTGGCCGTGTGCGGTATCGACGACAACGACATCGACCTCCGCCTCGATCAGCGCCGCGATCCGTTCGTAATCGTGCGGCCCCACCGCCGCACCGGTCCGCAGCCGCCCGCGACTGTCGCGGACGCTCTTGGGATATTGCTCGAATCGATCGATATCCCGCATGGTGATCAATCCTGCCAGCTCGCCTGCGGCGTTGACCAGCAGAAGTTTCTCGACTTTGTGTTTCTGCAAAATCCCCTTGGCCTGCTGCAAGGTCGTGTCCGCCGGGCCGGTGACCAGATTGGTTTTGGTCATGACCGAGTCGATCTTGACGGTTTCGTCGCGAAGAAACTTCAGGTCCCGCCGCGTCAGGATCCCGACCAGTTTTTTGCCGTTGACGATCGGAATTCCGGAGACATTCTGCACCGCCATCAATTCCCTTGCCCGGCTGACGGGTTCGTGCGGGGTCAGGGTCACCGGGTCCTGGATCACGCCGTTTTCCGACCGTTTAACCTTGGCGACTTCGCGCTGCTGGGCCTCGATGCTCAGGTTCTTGTGGATGATGCCGATGCCGCCCTCCTGGGCCAGCGCGATCGCCAGTGCCGACTCGGTAACCGTATCCATCGCCGCCGATACCAGCGGGATATGGATCGTGATCCGGCCGGTCAGCCGTGTTCGCGTGTCCGCCTGACTGGGCACAAAATCGCTTCGTGCCGGCAACAGGAGGACATCGTCGAAAGTAATCCCTTCACCTATGATTTTCTCGCTCGCCATCGTCGTCTCCGGTGAATAGACAATCTCCCTAAGGCCGAAAGTGTAACCCCCCAAGGCCCGAAAATCAAATCCTTTTTCAAACGATCGCCGGCGAGTATAATGACCGGCCGAAAGAACCAATTTCAATCAAGGAGATTCTATGAACCGTCTTCAACCCATCGCGGGCCTGCTGGTTGCAGCCGTAACCCTCGCGGGATCCATACGGGCCGAGGATTCCCACTCGGACTGGGACGCATCCATCGTACAGCATCGCAAAGGCACGCTCGTCATCAAAGCGGCTCCCGGGATGCCGATCATCGTCGAACAGCAGCGGCATGAGTTCTGGTTCGGCGCCGCGCTGGCCAACCAGGCCTTCGGCGGGCGGATGCGGCCGGAGGATCGCGAAAAATACCTGTCGGTCTTCCTGGAAAACTTCAATTCAGCCGTCACCGAAAACGCCCTCAAGTGGCACAGCATGGAACCACAGCGGGGCAAAGTGGATTACGCGACGGTGGACGCAATGCTCGCCTGGACCGATCAGCACAAGATCCCTCTCCGCGGCCACAATATCTTCTGGGGAATTCCGAAGTTCGTCCAGAACTGGATCAAGGAACTTTCTGATGACGAGTTGCGAGAAACCCTCAAAGCCCGCGCGATGGATATCGGTTCCCGTTACAAAGGCCGCTTCGCCGAATACGACCTCAACAA
>JAAYVQ010000426.1 GCA_012517095.1 Phycisphaerae bacterium
ATCCGATGCGAACGAGAACAGATCCGATCCGATCGAGGCGCCGTTCAGATACATCGTCGAAAGGGTCCCGTCGAAACTCATCGCCAGATGAATCCATTGATTCACCGGCATGGTGAATCCGTACGCCGGATAACTGTTGGGTTGTTTCAAAGTCGTGTAACCGGCCGGGCTGGAATTCGTCTGCAACTCGATCTGCCACATCATGTCGGAGGCGTTCCAGGTGTCTCGCTTGCCAATGGTCCCTTGCCAGGTGTTGCCCGATCCCGACCACTTCACCCAGTGCGAGATCGACAATTGACCCGTCGCAGCCGACGGATTCCAGTTTCCGATATCGAGGTAGTCGCCATAGTTGCCCGCGAAGTTCAGCGCCGTGCCCAATGCTCCGTTCAACGGCCCCGCAACCCAGGTCACGGTTCCCCTGAGCGTCCCGTTGTGTGAGCCGAGTTTGTCATACGCGACCGTTCCGGCCCCCTCGTTCATCGGGTAATACGCGACCATTCCCGGATCCGCCGAAGCGCCGAATCCCAGCGGCGTCGTTTCCGCCGTCCAGCCCGAATCGTCGAAGCTCGCCTGTGTCCAGCCCGTCGGGTCGCTGACCGTCGGAACGCGCCAACGAATTCCGGCTCCTGAATCGATCAACGGCGTGATGTACTGGGCCTTACCGTAAGACAAGTCCTCCAATTGCTGTGGATATCCATCCGGATACTCAAATATTATCGTCCCGTCCGGGGCCAGCAATCCCAGATACTCGCCGGAGCTGTCCAGACGAAAATTGGTGTGATAGTATCCGTTGGCGTCCAGCACCGGCCAGGACGCATCGGGCTGGCCCGTCGCGCACACGATCAGGTATTGTCCCGACGCCAGAAGAATCGACGGGAAAATCCATCGATTTCCGCCGGTCTTCAGCGACCAGCCCTCTAAGTTGACCGCCGTGTCCGTTGGATTGTAAATCTCGATCCAGTCCGGATAGATCGTCGCCCCGCCGGCCGTCATCTGCGTCGAAAAGTTTGCCTTGTTGTCCGCCATGAACTCGCTGATCGTCAGCGCCGCGGTAAGGACCTGCCCATAGGTGCCCGTCGTCGCCGTCGTCGCGTCTTTCTGGACCAGAATGTTCTGGGCCGTCGGAGTCGTCCAACCCGAAATCGGCAGGTATTCGATCTCATGCCAACCAATCGCCACCGGCGTCAGCGTCGTCCCGCTGCCCCGCCAGGGACCGTTGTCCGCGCGCCAGTATGCGCCGGCGTCAATGGCGCCCTGCGGTACAATCGTCACTGTAATCGATCCGGTATGAAGAATATAGGTCGCAGTCAGCGTTGTTGTTTGACCATTCTGGACCTGTACGGTCTGACCGCCTGGACTGTCGTAGCCGGTAATCGCGTTGAACTCCACCGCGTGCCCCCCGACCGCCAGTCCGCCGACCACGGCGTCGCTGAGCTGCCACGCCCCGCCGTCCACGCGCCACCGCGCCTGAGCGTCGATCGCGCCCTGGGGAGCGATTGTGATCTGAAGGGCCCCCGTCTGTAAGCCATAGACACCGACGGCCGTCGCAGTCTGTTGGTTGGAAACGGCAACCGATTGAGTTTCTGGAGTAATCCAACCCGTTATTGCTTTATAATCAACCGTATGCATTCCGACGGCCAGTCCCGATACGGTCGTCCCGGGGGCCTGCCAGGCCCCGCCGTCCACGCGCCACTGCGCTCCGGCCGTCACCGACGCCGACGGCGTAATCGTCACCTGCAGCGATCCCGTCTGGAGTTCATAGATTCCCGCCGTGGTTGTGGTCTGATTCTGGAAGATCGTGACCGTCTGAGGGGCCGGGGGATTCCATCCGCTTACCGCGGAATAATCGACCGAATACGATCCCGTCGGTAAATTGCCAACCGTCGCGCCGCTGGACCGCCAGATATCCCCGGTGATTCGCCATTGAGCGCCCGCGTCAATTGCGCCTTGGGGACTGATTGTCGTTTGCAGGGAGCCGACATGGCGAACATACGCGCCCGACACGGCTGTCGTCTGGTTGAAACTGACCGTCGCGCTTTGTGTGGCCGGATTGTTCCATTCGGCGATTGAATTGAATTCCACCGTGTGCGATCCGATCGCAAGTCCGCTGACCGTCGCGCCGCTGGTCTGCCACGCGCCTCCGTCCACCCGCCACCGAGCCCCTGCGTCGATCGCGCCTTGCGGAGTAATCGTCGTCTGTATCGATCCGGTCTGCAAAACATACGCACCCGTTACAGTCGCCGTCTGGTTGTGCTGAAGGGTCGGCGTCTGCGATGCCGGCGTGGTGAAGCCGGTCGCCTCCTTGAACTCCACCGTGTGCGATCCAATTACCAGCCCCCCCACCGTCGCTCCGCTGATCTGCCAGGCGCCGCCGTCCACGCGCCACTGCGCTCCGGCGTCAATCGCCGCCTGGGGCGAGATAGTCACGGTCAAAGACCCGGTTTGTTCGGTATAACTGCCGGAGATGGTCGTCGTCTGGTTATGCGTGATCGTTACCGATTGCTCGGCGGGAGTATCCCAGCCCGTCACGGACAAATATTCGACCGTGTGCGCACCGACCGCCAGATTGGAAACCGTCGCGCCGCCGGCCTGCCAGGTTCCTCCATCCACCCGCCACTGCGCCCCGGCCGTCACCGCCGCGGCCGGTGATAAGGTTACCTGAAGAGAACCGGTTTGTTGCGTGTAGGTTCCCGTCAGGATCGCCGTCTGATCCTTTGCGATCTCGGCCAACTGATTACCCGGTTTTGTGTACCCGGCAATCTCGTTGAATTCGACGGTATGCTGGCCGACAAACAAATCCCCGACGGTCGCGCCGCTGACCTGCCAGTTGCCGCCGTCCACGCGCCACTGCGCTCCGGCCGTGATCGCCGCCGCGGGCTCAAGAACAACCTGAAGGGATCCGGTTTGACGAACATAGGTTCCGGTCGTCGCGGCCGTCGCTCCGAAAAGCACCACGACGGTCTGTGTTTGTGGAGTATTCCAACCCGCTATAGAGCTATATTCGACCGAATGATTTCCGACCGCAAGGCCTTCGACCAGCGAGCCGCCGGCCCGCCAGGTTCCGCCATCCACGCGCCACTGGGCGCCGTCGTCAATGGCACCCTGCGGAGCGATCGTCGCCTGTAGCGATCCCGTTTGAAGAGCATAGGTCCCCGTCGCCGTGGTCGTTTGATTATATTCGACCAGTACGGTCTGGTTTTGCGGCGGAATGTATCCGGCCGCGGCGCCGAATTCGACTGTATGCTCGCCGACGATGACGCCGGAAACGGTCTGTCCGCTGGCATTCCAGGTTCCGCCGTCGATTCGCCACTGCGCGCCGGCGTCGATGGCGCCCTGCGGCAGGATTGCTACCTGTATCGTTCCGGTTTGTCGCTCGTAGGTTCCCGTAACGCCGAGCATCTGGCCCAACACGACTTCAATCGCCTGCGATGCGGGCGTGATCCAGCCGTCGATTGCGCTGAACTCGATCGTGTGTGATCCGGCCGGGACATCGGTTACGGTCGCATCGTGGTTTTGCCAGGCCCCGCCATCAAGCCGCCATTGCGCGCCGGCGTCGATGGCCGCCTGCGGTAAAATCGTTGTTTGGACGGCCCCAACCTTCAGGACATAATCGGCTGAAATCGAAAGCGTCTGATTCTGCAGGATCGTGACCGTTTGTTCGGCAGGCGTGGTGTATCCGGCCGCGTCGGAGAACGAGACCGTGTGCGAGCCGATCGGGATTGCGGTTATTGTCGCACCACTATCTTTCCATTCGCCTCCGTCCACGCACCACTTGGCCCCGGCCGCGACCGCGCCGGCGGGGGTCAGCGTCGCCTGAAGCGATCCGGATTTCCAGCTTTTTTGCCAGTTGGACGCCAGAATCGCCAGATCCTGGAGGTTGACAATATGATCACCATTCAGGTCCGCGACGGTTCCGGCCGTCAGCCATTCGGAGGCCAGAAGCATCAGATCCACAAGGTCAATCGCGTCGTCATCGTTGAGGTCGCCGGCCGGTTCGACGACAACATCCCCAACCTCCCGAAGCAGAAACGCGCCAAACGGATACGCCCGGCCGGAATCGTTCAGGACCGCGTTGGGCGAGGCCTCGGCGCGGATTGTGAAGGTTCCGGAGCTGCTGACTTGAATCTTATCCCAACGCACGACAAATCCCGTATTGGCGTACTGATTTCCGCCGGCCAGCAGCGTAGTGGTCGTCGGAGTTTTGGCGACGACGCCGGGACTGGAATTGTTTTCCGCCGATTGATGTCCGGAAATCGTGAAGAGTGATTCGCGGAGGGGATAATCGCGGCCGCGGATGGCGGTTCCGACGAAAGTGTAGTATTTGGAAGGGTTTAGGCCGGAAAAGGTGATGTCCACAAACCAGCCCGGCTGGCCGTAATACAAAATTCCACCGCTAAGATCCACAATCCAATCGTTTTCCGTTGCATTCGGCCGATGAAAAACCGCATAGGCGTCGGTTCCGGCGACGGGATTTGCGCCGCTGTCGTTGGAGACGGCCAGGCCATTGAGCATGGTGAATGTGACGGAGACGGGAAGGTCGGCGCCGGTTTGTAAGTCTTTCAGAAAACCGGAGTTATGCGTATCGTATCCGTTGTAGATGGTCCAGTCGGTGACATTGGCCGCAGTATTGTCGCCTCCGGTTGTCCGGATACAGTCGTTGTAGGCCGACCATTCGGCAAAGGCAGGGCCGATCAAAACAAGCATAATCAACATCCAAGATGCGATTCGATGTAACGCTGGCATAGGGCCTCCGAGTATCGAGACAATTTTCATTAAACTCTTATTAGAAAACAACTTATGCAACGGATAAAGCGGTTGAACCACCCCATATAAATGTCTGATAATACCATACATTTTCAACGGCTTTCCAGGATTATTGTACAAAATTCACCACCGGCTATGCAAGAGCCAAAACAATGTGTTTTCGACGGGAAAAAGCCAATGATTCAGGTAAAATTTATCTCACGCAAAGTCGCCAGGCCGCTACGGGCAGGATATAGGATAAAGGGGATAGGATATAGAATTATTTGGCTCTATCCTCATCGATTTGCAAATTTGCGAATTTCAATTGATTTCCCACCTGAATACCAGATGGAAATGTGGAGGGGTCACTGAGAGAGAATTCGGGATGATGCCTGTTGTAAGTCTTTCTATGGAAATGATTTACAAGTGTTTCCCGATGCGCAACGGACCTGATGGGGAGGGTGATTTTATGTAAATAATTACGAGCAATGGACTTACAAAACTCAACCCGGCCGGTATCGATGGATTTTTGGACGATCTTATTGTCATCCAGGTTTGTCTTCATGTGTCCTCCTTTGTTGACAGGAATGTCTAATATGATAGGCGAATTATTTCATAAATTTGGTAACATTATAACATATACGCAGAAGGAAATCAAGGGAATATGAAAATATTTTTTGGATCGATTGTCGTGGATTGCTGAAACAAGAATATAGGATATAGGGGATAGGATATATGGTTATATGAAAATCAAAAAGCAAAGAGCAAAATGAATGATCCTCAGTCGAAGACGCAGTGAAAATATTTTTGACGCGATTGACAAGATTGACAGGATGGG
>JAAYVQ010000427.1 GCA_012517095.1 Phycisphaerae bacterium
CCGGGGTTGTCAATCTCGATCTCTGCCTGTTGCTGAATGTGTTCTCCGTCCTG
Source organism: Phycisphaerae bacterium (assembly GCA_012517095.1). Taxonomy (GTDB): domain Bacteria; phylum Planctomycetota; class Phycisphaerae; order Sedimentisphaerales; family Anaerohalosphaeraceae; genus FEN-1350. Next base: position 54 of record JAAYVQ010000427.1, read on the forward strand.
GACAAAAAACACCGTCGGCCTGACATCGACGATTGTCATTTGCGGAACAAGCTGTTCGTTCAGCGTGACGCTTAGTCCGCGTTTCAAATCGATCTTGCCGACCGTATTCCCATAACGGATCTGGCTATTTGTTCCGGTCGTGGAATGAATCACCGCCTTCGTCAGTCGTCCGTCTTTCCAATCCATATCGACCGTAAATCCCCCGCGGGCGCACAGCCCCTTGACCTCTCCATTCTTCCACTCATTCGGCAGCGCCGGAAGCAGATGAATCTCGCCGGCATGGCTCTGCAGCAGCATCTCCGCAACCCCGGCCGTATAGCCAAAGTTGCCGTCCAACTGAAACGGCGGATGCGTCGCGTACAGGTTTGGCAGCATGTTGTAGGTGAACAATCCCCGAACCATCTCGTAGGCCTTCTCGGCATTCTGCAGCCGCGCCCACATTGCGCACCGCCACGGCCAGGTCCAGCTCCGCCGTGAATCCCCCGCCGTTCCTCGGGCTTCCAGCGACACCACCGCTGCCTTGGCCAGAACCGGCGTCCGCGTCACCGAAATCTGCCGCCCCGGATACACCGCAAATAAATGCGAAGTGTGCCGGTGTTCATCTTTCGGCTCATCCCGATCCGTCATCCACTCCTGGAGCTGTCCCCACTTGCCGATCTGCGGGGCCACAAGCTTGTTGCGCATCGCCGCGATCGCGTCGCGATATTCGCGGTCAACCCCGAGTGTGTCCGCCGCCTCGACAAAGTTCGAAAACAGATCAAACACAATCTGCTGATTGTAGCTGACTCCATCCTCGTGCGGCCCGTGTTCCGGCGACCATCCGTTGGGTACAACCAGCCGACCATCAGGCAGCGCCTTGAGATGATCCTCCCAGAATTGACAGATCTCCTTGAGGATCGGATACGCGACCGTCTTCAAAAACTTCTGATCCTGCGTAAACGCGTAGTGTTCCCACAAGTGCAGGCAATACCACGCGTTGGCCGTCTTGTCCCACTGCCACCCCAGCCCGCCGGTGATATTGTGCGAAGTCCGAAGCGCCCACCCGCGAACGGATTTGCCCTCGATCTGGAACTGCTTTTCCGCCTGCGTGGCCTTTCGCCACGGCTCAAGTTGGCTGGAAATCAAATCGAACAACGGCAGGTGACACTCGGCAAGATTCGTCGGCTCAGCCGGCCAGTAGTTCATCTGGACATTGATATTCACATGATAATCCGACGACCACGGCGGTGTATTTGATTCGTTCCACAGCCCCTGCAGATTCGCCGGCAATCCCGGCCGCCGCGATGATCCCATCAGCAGATACCGGCCATACTGAAACAGCAGGGCCTCCAATTCCGGATCGACTCCGCCCTTGGCATACGCCGCCAGCCGCTGATCCGTCGGCAAGGCGCGAACATCCGCTACCGTCTCGCCGAGCTTCACCTCCACCCGATCAAATAACTCCCGATGATCCGCGACATGTCGTGCTTTTAATTCCTCGAATGACTTTCCCACCGCCGCCTCTATCTGTCTGCGAACCTTCTGGGCCGGATCTTCGCCGCGGTATTGTCGCGACGCATCCATCACATAGTTTGTCGCCGCCGCCAGCAGCAGCATAACATCATCGCATCCCTTCAGCCGAATCGTCGCCCCTTGTGTCTCTACGGCGCCACCCCTGGCCAGCACTTCTACCCGTGCCTGATACTTCATGCCGTTGGGCAGCACCCCGTCGAACCAAAGCGAATTCCCTTCAGCCGTCGTCGTTTCCTTATGCATCCCCTTCAACTCAACCGTCCCCGAAACGGCGCCTGGCTTCTCAGCCGTCCATCGGACCACGATGACCTGATCCGGCCAACTGGCAAAGACTTCTCTTTTGTGCCGGACGCCATCCTTGCGGAATTCTACGCCAAGGATCCCCTCGGACAACCGCAGATCCCTTCGATAATCCGTGAATCCCG
>JAAYVQ010000428.1 GCA_012517095.1 Phycisphaerae bacterium
ATGCCTCGCAGATAAGACCCCAACATCTTACATCATAAATCATTAAAGGGAAATCACTTACGAACTGCGCCCGGGGGGATTCGAACCTCCGACCTTCGGTTTAGGAAACCGATGCTCTATCCTACTGAGCTACGAGCGCCTGATCCATTCAAGAGTCATTCTAAGGACAGGTAACGGTCGCGTCAACGATTGGTTTGGAATCGATGGAGGGCCTGGTTTTCCTGTTGGGTATTGTGACGAACAAGGGACCGGTCATACGGAATTTCACAATTCCTTGTGAATTCTTTCGTCGGATTGACGAATATAGGTAGCAAAGGGTTTTCCATTAGCGATGGCCCAAAGTTCCGGGAAACGAAAGATGGACGACAACCTATCCGAACCAGACCCATCGGGCCGGCCGAACAAGGCCGGCACAGACAGGATATGGATATTTGGGCGGTCAACACCCCGTGCCGAAAAAATATTTTCATTTTTCCAAACATTTCTTGTTGACGATCCATACAAAACAATAGAATGAGTCACAATATATAGTGGGTTGTGGATACCCACACGAAATAGCTGTAGGAGATTTGATTGTATGCTTAAACAATCTTGTTCAGGAGAAGATGTCTCTTCCCTCCAGAGCTCTTCCTTGTGCTGCAGTGGTGGAGACGACGAACCTCCGCCACAATGTTTGGAGGTTAGCACAAGGGAGAAGACCTCCCCTCCCAAAAGCCAGACGGTACCGCTGAATCCTCAATCGACGAAATGGCAGGATTGGCGGTGGCAAATCAGCCGTCGAATTCGTACCATCGAGCAACTTTTCACGCTATTTCCCTCGCTTGCCGAACAGACTGCGCTTCCCGAGGTAATCGGTCGGTATCCGATGGCGATTACCCCCTACTATGCCAGTTTGATCCGCCGGGCGGATATGTCGGACCCCGTCTTTCAGATGTGCGTTCCGCAGGCCCGCGAGATGGTCGATCCGCCGTTTTTGCGGCCGGACCCGCTCGAAGAAGGTATGGATATGCCCGTACCGGGGCTGGTACACCGGTACCAGGACCGCGCGCTGGTGATCGCAACGACGATGTGTTCGATGTATTGCCGCCACTGCACGCGGAAGCGCGTTGCGGGAACCCGCGAAAGCAGCATCTCCAAACGGCGGCTGACGCAGGTGGTCGATTATCTCCAGCATCACCCAGAAGTCAGCGATGTAATCATCTCCGGCGGCGATCCGCTGGTGATGACCACCGAGCAGCTCGAACTGATCCTGTCGCAGATCCGGCAGGTCCCGACAGTGGATGTCATCAGAATCGGGACGCGTACGCCGGTGGTATTGCCGATGCGGATCACCAACGATCTGACGAACATGCTCCGCAAGTATCATCCGATCTGGATCAACACGCACTTCAACCACCCGCAGGAGATCACACCGGAAGCGGCGGAGGCCTGCCGCAAGCTGGTCGATGCGGGGATCCCGATGGGCAATCAGTCGGTGTTGCTTCGTGGCGTCAACGACGATCCGAAAATCTTCGAACAGCTTTGTCGCGGTCTGGTCCGGATGCGGGTTCGCCCGTACTACCTGTATCAATGCGACCTGGTCCGCGGCGTAGAACACTTCCGTACCCCGCTGTCGAAGGGTATTGAGATCATGGAATACCTTCGCGGCCGGGTCAGCGGAATCGCGATTCCGACCTTCGTGGTCGATGCCCCGCACGGTGGCGGCAAGATCCCGATCCTGCCGAACTATGTGGTCTCGATGAGCCCGACGCATACGGTGATCCGTAACTTCGAAGGGATGCTCATCGCGTATCCGGAACCGTATTCGCAATGGACCACCACCGGACAAACCCCGCACGAGAGTTCCTCGCCGGGCGTCTGGGAAATGGCCAGCGGCCAGTACAGCCGGATCCAGCCGATGGAGACGGTCCGCCAGCAACGGCGAGACAAGATCTGCTCGGGTCACTGTGACGGTTTTTGACCCTCCAACCACATACCAATATTAAAATGACAACCCCCGGCGAATTCCACCGGGGGTTGTTTTGTTTTCGGAATGTTAAAGGATCAGAGGGTGTTTTTCGTTGGTTTAACCGGCGTCTTCCCGGGTTTGGTCGGGGCGGACGGCGGACTATCCGATTTCGATTCTTCCGGTATCGGGCGACCAAGCTGCTCATAGGTTTTCTTGAGGGCGGCACGGAAAGGTTCCATCTTCATCGCCTCGGAATGGCCATCGATAAATAGCACATTGACCATGCCGTCCTTGATAAAGGCGGGATCCTCATAGGCCAGGATGTTTCCTATGGGATTGGAAGTCGTTTGGCCCTCGATGTAGATGTAGCTGGGACCGGAATGGTTCTTGGGTTTGCGGGGAGATTCCAGGGATTTGGGGCTCAGATCACATTCTTCAATGAGGGCTTCCAGATTGGGCGGGAATTTGTCCTGGTGATCATTGGCATAGATATGGCAGGCCGTACCAATGGCTTTGAGATTGGTACCGGCGACGACGCGCTGAGCGATCGTCTTGGTCTTGTTCAGGGCGGGCATCAGGATCCCCAGAGCCGCTGCTCCGCCGGCCACAGAGCCGGTGGCTTCCAGGCCGCTGCCCTGATAATGGGTACGGAAGCCCGTTTTATCGAGATAGCCATAGGCCACGCTCTTGCCGAGGGCGTTGAGTTGTTCCTGGATATCCGGAAGCATGGTCGGCACGTTAACACCCTGGCCAGACGCAATTCCCATTATCATCGGCCACATTTGCTGAAGTTGCTGATAGACCTGCCTGGAACTGACGGCCGTGTCGCTATAGCGGAGAAAAGACGCATTAGCGGGGAGTTTGGATATGACGGCCTGAAAAGTTTTGTCATCCGAGAGCGGAGCGAAAGCGGGTTTATCGGCGGCATACTGCTTGAGCAGGTTCGTCGTGAGGTTCGGATTGGTCGTCAGGATCAGGCGGTTGTTGTCAACGACCCAGTTGGGAACAATCTGCATCATAGACATCACCGGATTGATCAGGAATGTCTGGGACTGGCCACCTTCGAGCTTGCCCGTTCGAACCTGCAGCGTTTCGGGTTTGAGGTCTTTGCCGAACCGTTCAATCAATGCGTTGATCTGTTTCTCAAAAAGGGCCGCATCTTTCATCTCTGCGACGAGAGCAAAACCGCCCGCGGGGACTTCCGTCATGACCAGCGTGGGATAGGCCTGAAGCACCATCGAGCCGTCGAATGAAGCCAGCAATCCCTGACGGATCTGGATTCCGGCCTTGGCTTGGAAGTCCTCAATCGCCTTGTGCATCTCCTGGCGATCCTGTTCATTGTCCATGGTGGTTTCGACGGCTTTAATGATAACATCATACAGGACTCCGAGATCGACATTCCAGGCCATTGTAGTCATCGAGCGGGCATCCGTGCGGGCGAAAAGCTTACGGTCGATGGGTTTCATGGCCGTAAAAATGCCGGTCTGCGGAGCGGGAACATTGAACCACTTGTCCACGATCAAATCTTTTCCGGAAATACCGGCTCGGACAGTCAGGGACTGGGCTTTTCGAACGCCGAGAGTGTCCATAACCTTACGGACCGTCTCCAAAGTTGCCGTGTCGCCTTCGGTTTCCATCGACCGGGAAACAATACCTGCGATCTTCTGAAAATCACAATAGGCCGCGAACAGATCGCCGTTGCCGGGCAGACGGGACAAGGGATTGGCTTTTGTGGACGGGGCCTTGAGGTTCTTGAGGACTTCGGGCGATACCGTGTTGAACAGGAGGACGAAATAATCCTGAGCCCAACCCCAGACCGCCGGAATATCAGCATCCTCGACGGTTTTGAGGGGGATATCACCGATTTTCGTATCGACGATTGTCGTTCCGTTTTTGGCGGCTTCCTGCTCAAACTGATCGATCAGGGGTTGGAGCTTGTCTTTGCGCTTAGCGGCATCAATTACGAGGGTCAAACCAAACGGCATATCGGGCGAATTCTCGGCAGGAACCTCGATCACACCGGCGGCAATCGGGCTCTGGATGACCTCTTTGGCCAAGTCACAAACCCAAGTAATCTCGTTATCCGCCTGAGTACCAGAGTCGGCCAAACCCTTGCGGATGGCGGTCAGGATCAGGTCGCGGATCTGGGTATAGAAGCTTTGGACATCCGGATCGTTCCAGATCTGACCGATCGACGATTGATCGAAGGCGGGCTTGAGACGCTCCATGCCGCTGGTGGCGATAAAGGCCAGAGTGTCATCCGGAAGTCGGGAGGAAACCTTCTCGGCCGCAGACGGCCCCTGGGCCAGGACCAACCCCCCTGCAAGAACGAATACCAAGAAACCCCACACAACTTGTTTCGACGCTTTCATAGCAACCTCCCGTTAAACCGACTCTGGATTGGATCGACCGCTCGATCCTGATCGTAACAGAACAGTATATCCTTCGTTTTGTTACAAGAAAAGAAGGGATATGAAATATTCGGGAAAATCCCGATGTAACGAATTGTTTCTTCGTAAGGGGGCTGCGGGACGGAGGATCAGTCCGTTAACAATATATGCTGAGACGGAAACCGTCCAGGATATCCAATTATTTCATCCATTCCTTCGCCATCGCCGCCAGGTCGTCGAGGCCGACATGGTTGTCGCGGTTGAGGTCAGCCGCAAGCAGCGGTTCCGATTTCATCCACGCGCCGGAGAAGATCGCAAAGTCGGTGATATCGACGGCATCGTCGAAGTTTAGGTCAGCGGCAAGGCCGATGGCGTTGGGCGACTTGCTGGCTTCCGGTGTGCCGCCGTAGGCACCGATGTTGATCCGTCGGCCGTTGGGCCACAGTTCGTTGACCCA
>JAAYVQ010000060.1 GCA_012517095.1 Phycisphaerae bacterium
AGTTTTGGCCCGATTCCGTCGATTCTTGTTTCAGCTTCATACGATAGTCCTCTCTTTGGTTGTTCTGGTTCTCGTTCACAACTCCATATCGACCAGATTGAGGACTTCTCTGTCTTGTCCGATAACAAATGTGCGAAAAATTAGGATACGTTATCACTTTCCGTACAGCCGCAAATTATCCCTTGGCCTTCGATCGTTTATCCGATCTCAATAAAGAATCGCCTTGTTCTATGGCCTCGGATTAAGATGCCAGAGCCACTGGTCGGTAAATTGTGCCAGATCGCGGAAATCAATGATTCCATCGGGGGAAATCGAGATTTCACAGGTTGCATTCCAGTTCTCTTCGCCGGTCTCAGTCAACCATGCCGCCGAAAAAATTGCCAAGTCGGAAAGATCGACCAAGGCATCGGTATTGAAATCGGATTGAGCAATACCTCGCCGGCCGGGCGTGGGCGGGGCCGGATACCAGGCGGCCGGATCGTTGCCATCGAGGAGTTCCGGTCGCCGCTGGAGAACCTGCGAGCCGTCGGCACAGAGAGAAGACCAGGGGGACCGGCTACAGTAGATTACCTCATCGACGAGGACCCAGGAAACCTCATCTCCGACAACATCGGGCGCCTGCGGTCTTTCCAGCGAAATAACCCCCACAGTATCCGGTAATGTACCCTGCCAGGGACCGACAATATCGACGCCGGGAACGAGGGTCGGAGCATTGTATCGGGACTGGAACGCGGCCAGACAACTCGGGCATCCGGCCGGATCAAATCCGACAACCAGCAGGCGACCGTGGGGCTGGATGGCCGTGCCGACGGGGAACGTGAAACTCACCGAGTCGTTCAGTCGCCATTGACCGGCGATATTCGTCATCACGACGGGCGAATCCGTCGGGTTGTACAGTTCAATGTATTCGCCCTCGGCGGCAACACCCTGCGGATTGTACGCAAATTCGCCGACGACGATGTCCGCCACCGGTTCGGTATTGGGCAGGTTGCGCGACGGCTGCAAACGGTACCACGCATCCGCGCCATCGGGCAAACGGCCCAAAGAAATGAAATTTTCCTGTCCTTTGAAGCGAACGCTATCGACGATCCGGTCCTGACCGTTACCGGGCAGGTAGGAGAGGACGACTTGTTCGCCGGCCTTGTTTAGGCCGAAACCGGCCGTGATGGGGTTGTGGAAGCCGGTGATTTCATCGAAGACGACACGGTCGCCGGGTTTCAGGTGAACCGTCGGCAGGGACCATTTCTTCAGTTGCTCGACATTATCGCTGAGGTACCAGCCGGCGCCGAGATCGACGGCCGAATCGCCAGCGTTATACAGTTCGATCCAGTCATTGGAATCGTAGGGCGGTGAGGCGTAGTCCGTATGGGCCATGACCTCGTTGACCACGACGCCGGCGGGCAGGAGCGGATCGACCGAGCCGGGTGAGCCGTGGATATAGGCGCTGCAGCGCCAGTTGCCGCCGTACTCGAGCGAACCGTCGGCCTCGCCGGCGACGGCCGATTCCCGCGGCACCAGCGAATGGCCTCCGGCCTGCGGGGCCAGCGGCCAGCCGCGGCTGTTGTCGTAGGCAAAGGACAGAACCTCGCTGCCCAAAGCGCCGCGAATCTGGAGTATGTCACCGGAATTGCTGAGTGATCCGGAGAAGGGACCCACGACCGGAACGGCCGTGCCGTATCGCGATCGGAAGGTCGAGAGATTTCGCGCGACGACGACAAACGCGCCGGGTTGCAGCGATTGTACCGTGCCGCCGGCGAAGGCGAACTGGATCCCGCCGGAGATTGCCGCCTGCGACAGGTCCAGCGGATCGGGACCGGTATTGCGGAACTCGACGAACTCATAGTCCTTGCCGCCGAGCGGATCGTACATCAACTCGGTGACGCGCAGGAATTGCCGAAGCGGGCGGTTTTGGGAGGTACAGGTCACCGTGATACTATCGGTCGCGACAAGATTGCCGTGGAAATCGCGGGCCTCCAGATTCAGGATATTGTCGCCGAATTCCACCGGAATCGTGACCGACCAGGCGCTCAGGCCGGTCCAGGAAAGGGTCAACGGCTCGGCGAAGCCGGCCAGATTCATGCGGTGGATATTGATCCATCCGGCGCCCGTCAGCGTAACCGAATCGGTATCGACGGAGAAGGGATTGCCGTTGTTGGTCGTAATGGCAAACGGAATTTGCGCGGGCAACTGGCTGAGCACAAAGCTGCGCCGCTGATCGATGATCGACAGCAGATCCGCGGTATAATCCTGTCCGCTCGCGGCGGCATAGGGCTGCATCCAATCCGTCAGATACTCGGTATTGAAACAGGTCTGGATGATGTCATAAAGGTGACCGTAAAAGGATCGTTTCCACGGATCGAGAGCGATGACCTTCTGCACGCTGCTGCCCCCGCCGAAGATCGAGGCCGTGGTCGATTGAGAGAAGGAGAAATCCAGATCCCACGGCATGGCCAGGACCCGCCGATCCTCGGGACGAACATAGAACATGATGTTGTGATTCAGGCCCTGATTGTAGGTGTCGCCGATGCCGGTCAGCGATTCGAACGCGAAGACCCGCATCCATTCGTCGGCGTCGATTTCCGAGTCGATCCGGTCGGAGAAGGCGGTCCCGCTCAAGCTGTAGGCCTTGGCCATGGACATCATGGAGGTAAAATCGTCGGCGGCACGGTTGTTTTTGATCAGGTAGTTCCAGCGGTATCCTTCCTTGTCATCACCGAGGTCCCACAGATCGATCTGCAGAACGGAGCTGGGAGGCAGCTTGAGGGATTCGGGATTTCCATCGACGGTGCTCTGGGAATGATAGATGAGCTCGAATTCGTACAAGGTTCCCTCGGCCCCGTCGGCATACTGTGAATCGAGATACTCGTCGTCGTAGCGGGCCATCATCAGTTGGGCCGTTCCGCTCATGTCGCTTCTGGGAGGCAGGAGATAGATAATATCGTCATACATGCCGGGAATCCCGCCGGCGCGGTTGCCGATATGCTTGACGATGAGTTCGCGATGGCTGGCTCCGACGCCGTAGGGCCCGGCGCCGCGGTCGATCGAAACGCCCTCGTGGATTCCGCGGAAAAGATTATCGGGCTGGAACCGCAGATTGAACCCGGCGCGGGAATCGCCCCGACCGTATCCGCTGCCTTTGAGATGGAGGCCGACATCGTAATACACGCGATTTTCGCCGTCAATCACGGTGGCGCCGGCCCGATGATTGCTCATGATATTCGTCGTTTCGTGAAGAAACGCGGCGTCGGCGGCTGTCATCAGGATTCGAAAGGGGTGCGTTCCGGCCCGTGCCAAGCCATCGTCCACTTTGCACAGGCATCGCGAATCGGCGCCGCCGGCGGGCCAGGTGGTCGTCGCCGACAGAGAATCCCGTCCCTGTACATAAAACTGCACAAGCGTGCCGGCCGGCAACGGACCGATCGAGGCCTGATATCGCCCCGAACTTTTCAGCGTCATCGGGGATGTCTGGAATGCGCCGCCGTTTTGCGACCAGAACAGGGTCAGGGTTGCGACGCCGTCGGGATCATCGGCCCGCACGGAAATCACGATCGGTTCATCGGCGGCGGGCACGGAAGGAGCGTGCCGCAGATCCTGGATCGTCGGTCCGGCGTTTTCGACGAACCGGGAATTTTGTTGACCCGGAGTACCCACAATCGAGGGGACAACCAGCGAGGTGGTTTTGGGACAACGGTTGAAATACAGCCGCGTGTTCAGGAGGTTCGAACCGCCGAGCCATTTGGCACGGTAGGAGATTTCGTAGGTCTTGCCGTTGACGACGGCATGGTTGGAGACGAATGTCGTTTCGATGTGGTTGTGCATGTGCTCGGAGGGACCGGTCGCCCGGACATGCAGGACGGGATTGGATGTGTTGTCGGGATCGGAAACAACTTCACAAAAGGCGTGATTACCGAGGGCCCGCCAGGTATTCATTCCGTCTTGGAAGAACCCGTTTTGAATCAGCGACAGGGCCGCACCATCGGGATCTTCGACGACGCGAATGTCGTCGATCAGGAATTCGCCGGAATCGAGCAGCCCGAGGATCAACTCGTTCCACTGCGACGGCTCATTACCACCCGATGTGGGAGAGGCGACGGCCCGGTAGGAATAGGTTTTCCACTCGCTGCGGGATGCCTCATCGCCGGCGGCCCAGGCCGACGCGACGGAGTTGTCCGCCCGCGGATCGGTCAGCTCCAGCGACGAACCGCCGGCGTCGGCATAGGCGGGCCAATACCCGCGGTCATAATAATGTACCTCGTCGGCGAGATTCCCGGTCGGATCCAACAGCGTGACGCGGTCTCCCTTATCCGACAACTGTCCCGAAAAATCTCCGAGAATTTCAATATCCGGGTACAGGGCGTGCAATGACTGGCTCTGGCTTGTCACGACCAGATAATGATCCGGCTCGACGATCGTCGCATCCGGGAAATCGTACTCGACGCCGCCGCGCAGTTTCCAGCCGCCCAGATCGATCGCGTGATCGCTCTTGTTGTACAGCTCGATCCATTCCTGCGGCGACTCATGGAACGGGATATACGGCTGGATCTGTCTGCGGGCGTGCAGCTCGGGCAAAATCAGCATATCCGTGCTGCCGGTGGACCAGTTTAACCCATGAATAGCCAGGATGTTACGCCCGGCCTTAAGATAACTTTTTTTGTCCGTAATATCGAATGTCCGGAAAACAAGGGCCTCCGAATCCGAATAGCTGTTGGTCGAATGGGATTCCCAGGTCAAGGGATCGGTGTTTCCATCCCGGCCGGGCGCATAATAGTGCGCCACTTCCTCGCCGTTAAGATACGCCACAAAGCCGTCATCGAATTTCATCAACAGGATCAGCGACTCGACCGTCGTCGGATCGGCCAGATGAAAAGGAATCCGGATATAGACAGAAGCATTGCCGTTATTCCCGTACATTTGCGACAGGACGCTGGTCTTGATCAGGGTTTGATAATTCTCCGGCGTCGTCTCATACCCAACGCCGGTCGTTTTCCCCGTCCCCTGGATCCAGGCCGAATCGTCGAACGGCTCGTTTCCCCCCGTCCAGGTCAAACCCAGATTGCCGTTGGTCGGAACCAGCGTGATCGCGGGCACAAAGGAGGGGATCAGTACGGAGGTCTCGTACTCGGCCTGCGATTCGGGTACGGGCCGATCGTGATACATGATTTCATTAATGACAATTTCATCGTGAAAGGCGAACGAATTGGCCGAGCCGAATGAGGCCGCGTCGGGAATCGCCCAGCGCGATCCGTCGGCGGTTTTGGCCCGGAGGGAACTTTTCACGACCGCCGCATCCACGACGGCGCTGCGATCGGCCACATACAGAAACAACTTGTCACCGTCGGCCGGATGAAATCCCAGCGAGGTTTCGTCGAATGCCCCATATTGGCCGGAAGATAATGTTATCGCCGGCAGAACGAATTCGTCCGTGACCGTCCCCTTGCAGGCCAGGATCAGACCCTCCAACTCGACGGAGGCATCGCCGTCGTTGTGTATCTCCACCTGGAAAGGCGTCGTAGAAGCCGGTCCGATCTCGGTGAAAGAAAGGGAGGGCAGCGGAGTTTCGGCGATCGGAGTTTCGACGGCTGTCAGTGCGGCGGCGAAAAAGGCGTTCTGGCCGCCGGCGGCGCGATGGACTTCCACGGCCAGGGTATTTTCACCATCGACAAGATGGGTGGTATCGAGGGCAACAGGCCCGGACGAAACGATCTCCGCGATATCCGTCAAGGCCGAGGTGTTGTAGTTGACGGACCCGGCGGGCATGTTGATCGATTGTGTTTTATAACCGTTCAAATAGATAACGACCCCGTCGCCAATCATCCAGTCGGCCTCCAGTTGCGTTGAGTAACTCGGATCGGAGGCGAAATTAAATGTCGTGCGGAAATAGTAGGCGTTTTTGTCGGCCGCAAGTTCGGTTTGTCCCGGCATGGGCACAGCCGTTCCGGAGATCTTGACCCGCAGGCCCGAGGGATTGGCTCCCGGTCCTTCGTTGGTCCAGACAAAATCGAGCGTGTTAAGGCCCGCGACAAATCCGGAGTTAATCTGATAAGGGCCGTTCCACGCGTTAAAACCGGAAACGGCGATGCCAGTACTGACTCCGTTGATCCGGATATCATTGAGGGTATTGTCCACGGCCAGCAAAAAGCTGAGCTGGGCCGTTTCGGGGTTATATCCACTCAGATCAAACCGGGTCCGGAATGTAAATTGTCCCGCTGGCTGGTTATCGGTCCCCTGAGCGGTGAATCCGATCCAGCGCGATTGGGCGTCGTTGGCCAGCCAGGCCGGATGATTTTGCATGACCAAAAGCGGCAGCCCGGTCGCCACATTAACATAATGAGGATCGTCTTGTCCCGGGGCGATCGAATCGCCGTTGTCGTCAACCCCCGTGCTGAACAAGGTATCGATGGCTACCGGTTGAGTGTACGACGGTTGCTGGCCGACCCAGAATCCGGCCGGGCCGGACGACCATGTGATATCGCTGAACGCCTGCGTGTACCACCCCATGCCCGGATAACCCTGATCGTAATACCGCCAGGGGTCGAACATTTCAATCAGGGTTGTTCGTCGGGTTTCGGACGGCGCGGGAAAATTCTCGCGGCCGGGCGTACCGCCAATTTGGCGGCTCCAGGTCCAGTTCGTCGGCGCCGGTCCCGCCAAAGCCGGATCGATCTTGGCCAGAGAAACGCCCGAACCGTCGGGCGCCGCGGGCCAGTCGCCGCCGTCACTATATTCGATCTGGTCCATGATCCGGCCGCTGTTGTTTTGCAGCCGAAGCCGTTCGCCGGAATTGGCCAAGCGTCCTTCGTAGGGACCATAGACCGCAGTCAAACCCGTCGTGGCCTTCAGGTCATCGGGGGAAACCGCGATAACCAGATACCCTTCGGCGCCAATCACCGTTCCATCGGGAAAAGTATAGTCAACACCGTCGGAAAGCGACCACGCCGATATATCGACGGGTACGACAAGTTGATTGTGTAACTCGATCCATTCCATCCGGTCTTCGTCCGCGGCGGGATGATACATGATCTCGTTGAAGACGACCACGCTATCGGCTGCGAAAACCGTTGCCGTACTCAAGATGCAAATCCAAAGACAAAGAATCCAACGCATAAACTACCCCCATGTTATAACGGCGGTCCGCCGTGACCGGTTGATCAGAGGACAGAGGCCGTGCAGAATCTCGCACGGCCTCTTCCTTTACCCGAACAAATTGGTATCGCGGCCAAAGCCGCGAAACGATTACTTACCCCAATCCTGTGAAAGGACATCGAAATCTTCAAGATCCACGCGGCCGCTGCGATTGATATCCGCGGGCAACTCGGCCGTCAGCCAACTGTCGGCTACAATCGCCAGGTCGGCCAGATTCACGGCACCGTCCGTGTTGACATCGCCCAGCGGCGGAATCAGCGAGGCCATGGCCGCAATCTGATCCGCCTGCAACACACCCTGCCAGATCTTAGTTTCGTCAATCAGGCCGTTCAAATGTAACTGCGCGATAGGATGAGTCGTCAACCAACCGTCGGCCAACCACTGCTTGTCCGTTCCAAAAGCGCTCCAAGCGTTGATATACTCGGCGTTGAAATCATCGACGATACCATAGGACACACCATCGACAAACAATTCGACAATTCCGAATTGGGATCGGGTTACGGCATAATGATGCCACCGGCCGTCATCGACCTTCGGGCCTGTGATTCGGCGCAGAGCACCGAAAGAGGCCGAAATGAAGCGCAACCGTCCCGGAACGCTATCCGCTCCGTCATAACCCACATACACGCCCAGAATCCCCGGATGGCGCATCACATAAACCGGGCCTTCGGGATCGGAGGTTTTGAAATATCCCGAAAGCGAGAAGGCAAATCCCGCCGGCGCCGTCAGCGGAGTCGTGTCGGGAAGATCGACGAATTGGTCAACGCCGTTCAATTGCAGAGCATTATTCTTGAGACCTTCAACCCAGAGAGGGTAGTTTGGATTATTCGGATCTTCATTCGTCAGGGTTCCATGAAGACCCATAAGGGTTTCCGTGAGCACGGTACCCGCGGTATCGTCAAACTTCCATTCCACAAGGGCCGTGGCCGGATTGACGGTGATGGGTTTGGTGATGAATGTCCAGACCGGACCGGTCACGATGACCTGCCCATTCCGGACAGCGCTGACCTTCCAGAAGAATTGCGTATCCAAACTCAAACCCGTAACCGGATAGCTGGCTTCCGTTAATCCCGTGACATTGATCAGATTGGTCGCCATGGAAGCATCGGTTCCAAGCTGCAGATTCCAAGTCACGCCCTGTGCGGCCCCGAAGGGATCCGGAACCCAACTCAACACGACATCCGTTCCCTCAATCTGGGTCCGGGGCGCCGGAGTGGGCGTCAGATCGAACGGAACCGCAACCTCATTCGAGAACGCGTAATGATGCCAGGAGTCGCCGGTTGTGTAAGCATCAAAGGTAAAGCTCATCGTGTCGGTAGTGGCAGTATATTTGTACTTGATGAGCTGGCCGTTTCCGGAACCGGCGCCATTTTCATCCACCCGCCACGGCATTGTCGGATTGTCACTGGCGGTGATATCGACCCGGCGACCACCCGATCCGTCTGGGTTAACCGGCCCACCGAAGCCAACCGTGTAGAAGGTCGTGACATACTGGGTCCCGACCGTCAAACCTGTCAGTGTCAACACCGGATGGTTATTATCCTGATCGCCATAGAAAAAATTATGCAGCAGATTCGCAGAATTGCCGCCGACATTCACCCCAAACCCTTCGTAGGGATTCCGTGCCGGGGCCGACAAAGACCAGTTGGCTCCGCCAAAATTCTCATCATCTTCAAAGTTCACACCATTGATTGTCGTGAACACGGCGCCGTCCGCAATTCGGCCGTTAAATTTGACGGCATGCGTATAGGTCTTATTGGATGCGATTTTCGAATCGGCGTCGCCGGTCCAGGGCAGAACGCTGAAACGGCCGACGGTACCCTTGATCGTGATAAAACTCCAGGTTGGGCTGGTATAGACCACCTGGCCGTCCACGACCGTTTCAACCTTCCAGAAATACTGGCTTTCGAATTCAAGCGGTTCAGTCGGCTTGAACTGAGGGCTGGGCAGGCCGGTGGCCCCATCGAGACTGTTGGTCAGATCCGGATTCATCCCCAGATAGACATTGTAGGTGGCACCTGGATACCGATCAACTGGAGCACTCCAGGTCAGCGTTACATCCTCTGTTACGCCGTTTGTGCCGTCACGCGGTTCGGGAGCGAGTCGATACGGAAGAACGCCGGCCATCTCGTCGATCTGGCTTTGCTTGAGGGCGCCGTCCCAGATCGTAACCGTGTCGATACTTCCTTTGAGGAATCGCTGCGTTTCACCTGGAGCCGCGTTGATCCAGCGCATATCTGCGCCGAGGAGCCGCCAGTCCACCTCATACGCGACAAGACCGTCATTGAGAGAACCGCAGAACTTTCCGTTGAGGTACATCGAGACGGTACCATCGATGGCGCGGCTCACGGCCACATGATTCCAATCGCCATCCGGAACGACGGCGCCTGTCATCCGGAATAAATTTCCGGGCGTGTCTCGCGAGATGAAACGAAGCGTGTTCGGAATGGAATCGACGCCGTTGAATCCGACCGCCACACATAAAATCGGATTATCGTTGGTCGAACTGCGAAAAGCGAAAATCGGCCCATCGGTATCGGTGGTCTTGAAATACGCCGAAATCGAAAACATCTTGCCCGCCGGAATCGGAAACACGGTCGAGTTGTCCAGATCGGCATAACTGTCGATACCATCCAAGTTCAGGCAGTTTCCAATCAATCCCGGAATCCAGGCGCTTCCCCCCTCATTGGGATCGTCAAGATTCACGGCCGTGCCGTTGTAGTTTCCGATGGTCTCCCGAACAACCGTGCCGTTGGGATCATTCATTGGATACTCCAGGACCTTCGTGGCCGGGGTGTAGGCCTTGGTCGTAAAGGTCCAAGTCTTGTTGAGATTTCCGGGATCCGAACTATAAACGCGGGTGGCTCCGTCGAAGACTTCCACTTTCCAATGATAGGTCGTCGTCTCG
>JAAYVQ010000061.1 GCA_012517095.1 Phycisphaerae bacterium
GAAATACGAGAAAGTGGCGATAAATGAACTTGGCGAAGAAACGAATGCCTCCCCGGCCATCAGCAACGGCCGGATGTTTCTCCGGGGCGACAAACATCTGTTCTGTATCGCTCCGGAATAAACGTGTCTGTGTTCAATAACCTGAATGATGGAAATCGATATGAAAGATAGATCGGAACGATTCGGCCTGTTTGTCGGTTGTATTCTGTTTTTAGCGATCGGATTGGTTCGCGCCGACCTCACGATTTTCGGCTGGTCCGACCAGCATGTCAAAACCGATGGCAACGGCGATCACCTCATACCCGCGATCGCGGCGATGAATTCGCTTCCCGGCAAACCCTATCCCGCCGCCATCGGCGGCATAGTCGATGCCCCGGCGTTCGTGGTCGGCCTCGGAGATATTACCGAGTGGCCCACCGTCGCCGCTCGCGACACTTACCATCGCCTGATCACACGGACCTTGCGATTTCCATCCTACGATATCCCCGGTAACCACGACAGCGGGGGACTGGAGCCGTCGGAGATCATCCACGACTGGCTCAAAGCCCGTCACGGCGCCTTGAGCTACTCGTTCGATGCCGGCGGCGTTCATTTTGTGATGTTGTCATTCCAGTATGACGAGAAACTCGGCTCGCCGAATCAGCCCGTCCCCGGGCCGACGCTGGATTTTCTCCGCGCCGATCTGGAAAAGCAGCCCAAAGACAAACCCATTGTCGTCGGCATACATCTTTGTTTTGAGTCCATCACCAACCGTGACGAATTCATCGGCGCCTTTGGCGACTGGAATGTGATCCTCGTTCTGGGCGGGCATTTCCATCATGCGACGGTCAATCTCTATCAAGGCGTAAATTTCCTGCAGTTGCCCTCCCCCGATCCCCGCAGCCCCGACGCCGTAACGGCAATCCGCATCTCCGCCGATCGCCTCGTCGCCGTGCCCTACGAATATCACACAACAAGCTGGACCACCGACGCTAAACAGATCCTCGATGTCCCGATCCGCGGTCCAAAAGAGCAGCCGAAGACGGATACCATCATCGACTCCAAGTCCGTCAAGACCCTGCCGATCGGCTCGCCCGCCCCGGACTTTTCCCTGCCCGGCGTCGATGGCCGCGTCTGGTCCCTGCGGGATTTCTGCGATGCCAAAGTGCTGGCCGTCGTGTTCACCTGCAACCATTGTCCGACCGCCCAGGCCTACGAAGGCCGCATCCAGTCGCTCGCCAAAGAGTATCGCGACAAGGGCGTCGCCGTCTGCGCGATTTCGCCCAATGATCCCCGGGCCGTCCGTCTGGATGAACTCGGATACACGGATCTCGGCGATTCGTTTGTGGATATGAAGGTCCGCGCCGCCCGTCTCAAATTCGATTTCCCCTATCTCTATGACGGCGAACATCAGGCCGTCTCGGCCGCCTACGGCCCGATGGCTACGCCCCATGTGTTCGTCTTTGATTGCGACCGCAAACTCCGCTTTGCCGGCCGGATCGACGACAACGAAGATCCCCGCAAAGTCACCGTCTCCGACACCCGCAACGCGATCGAAGCTCTACTGGCGGGTAAGCCCGTCCCCGTCGAGACCACCAAAACCTTCGGCTGCTCGATCAAGTGGTCCGACAAGCGCTCCGGCGTTCAGCAGGCCTTCGAGAAATGGGCCGCCGAGCCGGTTGAGGTTAAACCGATCGCCCTTGACGGCATTAAGGATCTCCTGAAAAATCCGACGGACAAATTCCGCCTGATCAATTTCTGGGCCTCCTGGTGCGGGCCGTGCGTGGCCGAATTCGACGACCTGATCGCCATCAACCGCTCCTATCGAAACCGAAACTTCGAGCTGATCACCGTTTCGCTCGACGATCCCTCCAAATCGAAAGAGGTCATCGAATTCCTCAAAAAAAAGCAGGCCTCCTGCGTCAATTATCACTTTACCGACAACAACAAATACCCGTTGATTGATGCCGTGGGTTCACCCTGGTCGGGTGGTATTCCTTTTACCCTGTTGATTGCCCCGGGCGGAAAGATTCTTGCGACCGTCGAAGGCAGCATCGATCCTTCTGAAATGCGGACTCAGATTGTCGATCAGCTCGGCCGATATTACTTTAAGCCGTAACCAATCGGGTGGCAGCCACCGACCAACGGGAGGTGGATGGGTTGTGATTTCGACAGATCGTTATCGTTCCTGCGAAAGCGCCGAATTCACATTGTCCGGCGAAGGCCGGAATCCATCAACCCTGAAAGGGTTGAATCCGAATAGTCCCGGGTGAAACCCGGGGGTTCCAAATCGCGGAACTCTTTCCTCTCTCTTTCTTCTCGGACCCCGAAGGGGTCCAACGAAATCCGAAAAATTCGGGCCGCCTTTCCAACCAGAGACCAGAAACCTCTAAATCCTATCGCTTAAATCCTGAATCCTGTTTCACGCAAACGCCAATCCCGCCTTTTTCCCGACCTCGCGGATGTGATCGGCGGCCTTTTTGTATTCGTCCTGATTCGGCAGATGCTCCATCATCAGCGGCACATCCGGCATCTTGGCAAGCTCGGTCAAAAACGCCGTGTAATCCAGCCCGCCCAGCCCCGGCCGAACCTCGTCCAGATGGGGCGTGGTGATGTCTTCCTTGAGCAGAATATCCTTGGCGTGACAGCTCTTGATATGCGGTCCCAGCTTCTTGAAGCAATTTCGGATCATCGCGCCCGTACGGTAATACACCTGCGGGCTGACCACCAGATTCACCGGATCCAGATGTACGCCGAATCCCTTGCGGTCGATCGCCTGGATCAGCCGTTCGTAGGAATCCGCCGAGTCCGGATATGCCCACGGCATCGCCTCCAGCGCGAAGACCGTCCGTGTCGGCTTGACCGCGTCGATGATCGACCGCGTCGTCTCGACGATCATCTCGAAGGTCTCGCGCGTCAGGTTGTCCTTGTGCGGCCCGGCCCACTGCTTGGGATTCCGCGAGCCGCTGACATTCACGCAGCAGTTGGCCCCGATCCGCTCGGCCAGCGCCAGTTGCTCGCGGCAATGCTTCAGCGCATCCTTTCGCTGCGTCTCATCCGGTGCGATCGGATTGCTCCACGCCCCGACCTCCGCGATCACGATGTCGGCCTGTTTCGCCGCATCGGCGTATGCCTTCAGCGTCTCGTCGCTTTCGCTCGCCCCGACCGGGCAATACGCCGCCCGATACCCCAGCGCCTTTAGCGACTGAACCCACGCCTCCGGGTCCTTGCGATCGACCGGCCCGCCCAGCCGCAACGGCTTGCCGGGTTTGTTGTCCTGGCCCCATGCTGCAGACCCCAGGGATAGTGCGCTTGCCGCGGCCAATCCCGCCCGAACAAACGACCGACGACTGATATGTATCTGACTCATCTTCGAACTCCTCAAACTCAGTTTCCCCCATTATACGCCCCCCGCGTCCTTTTGCAACCGAATGAAAAAGGTGTCTGACACCTTTTTCATTGGCCGTAGTCGTAGCTCAACCGTCTCGGTTGAGTCCATTCTATTTTCCAATTTCAAATCAATTTGCCATTTGCGTTTTGCCATTAAAAATAATCCCCATCCTGTAAATCCTGTTAATCATGTCTAAAAATATAATTGTATGCCTTTGCGTGAGTCCATTGTGGCTTGGCGCCTTGGCGTGAGGAAATGCCCCAGAAACTTGATATCAAATCTGTTTTACATATTTTACGGTTTGGCAATCCTGATTTGTCACGATCTTGCTGTCCCCGGCGAAAAAAATAAAATTTTCATATCCTTTTGCTGTAAGGACTTATGGAATGCCCTGCCCGCAAAAGGGTGAGTTTTTCGAAAAACGCCGGGGTATAGGGAGGGATCAAAGGGTGTCAAATTTTATATCCCCCATTTCCGCCCGCGCTCAAGGCCCGTTCGTTGTTTCCCGGACGGCTTGTTCCAGTCGGGTGTTCTGGTATGATGAGGACCGTTAAAATCTTTGAAATGGAGGCAACCATGAAAAAAACAATCTGGATTCTGAATGTTATTATCCTTCTGCCCTGCGTTGCGGCCGCGTTCAACGGCC
>JAAYVQ010000429.1 GCA_012517095.1 Phycisphaerae bacterium
CGGCCGCGTGAATGTCGAGACTATGGTCTCCGTCGTGGATCCGAACCTATATCGAAATCGAAACGAGTAAGGGGAATCGATCTGTGGATCATTCGAATGGAACCCGTAAATCCTGTGAGGATCTATGCTGACCGACAACATACTCGATCTGATCGGCAATACACCGCTGATCCGGCTCAAGGGCGAGAATGTCTATGCCAAGGCCGAGTTTCTCAATCCTGGCGGGAGCATCAAGGACCGCGTGGCCCTGTCCATGCTCGAAGGGGCCGAGCGCGACGGCAAGCTCAAACCCGACTCGATCATCGTCGAGCCCACCAGCGGAAACACCGGCATCGGCATCGCGCTGGTCGGCCGGCTCAAGGGGTATCCTGTCCGCATCGTCATGCCGGAGAATATGAGCGAGGAACGCAAAAAGCTCATCCGGGCGCTGGGGGCCGAACTGATCCTGACGCCCGCCCAAGACAGCATCGCCGGTGCCGTTCGGCGCGTGGAGCAGATGGCCGCCGAAGATCGTCGTGTGTATGTGCCGCAGCAATTCGAGAATCCTGATAATCCTCGGATTCATTATCAACAAACAGCGCCGGAGCTGTGGCGGCAGATGACCGGCCAGATCGATTGCTTCATCGCCGGCGTCGGCTCCGGCGGTACCCTGCAGGGCGTCGGCAAGTTCCTCCGTGAGCATCGCAAGGGCGTGCGGATCGTCGCCGTCGAACCGAAAAATGTCTCGGCCATCCTCGGCCACGAACCGGGCCTGCACCAGATCCAGGGCATCGGCGACGGCTTTATCCCGGCGATCCTCGATGTCAAGCTTGTCGATGAGGTCGTCGAAGTCACCGACGAAGACGCCATCGAAACCACCCGCATCCTCGGCCGCGACCACGGCCTGCTGGTGGGGATTTCCTCCGGCGCCAATATCTGGGCGGCGCGGCAGATGGCCAAAAAAATCAAGGGCAACATCGCCACCGTCCTGCCCGACCGCGCCGAGCGATACTTCAGCACCAGCTTGCTGTAACAGGAATGGAGAACGAAACAGAATATTCGGTTAGATGAACTGAACTAACAGAAAGGTGTTATCTGGATACGCCTCAAGACAAATTCAGTCCCTCGTCCTCACGCTGGGGTTGGCACTTTCTGTTTCCCGTACCTTTGGCGATGGGCATTGTGATTGTCTTGCAACTCTTGAAATACGGAATCGTTCCGTTCTTTGGTGGATTCCACTTTATTTTGGGTATTGTATGGATTACCTTTAATGTGTGCCTCCGGTTTCCACTCGGACTTGTTAATCCTTTGATTGTAATCTCCTCATTGCCTCAACATCCGGATTACTATTCCATTTGTTTTATCATCAGTATCTTTGGCTGGATTTTCTATGGCTATATTGCGGTAGCGGGTTTTATACATCCCACACGAAAACGATTCATTGTTTTGTGCTTGTTATTGATGGTCAATATTATTGGAACGATATTGCCCCACAGTGATTTTATAGTACCGATGGACCTGGGTTGAGAAAGGGTCGCGATTTCTATTTTCCTTGAAGAACGATTCATTCATTAGTCGGCTGTGGTTGAATAGATTTGGAGGGTTATAGCATGCGTTTGGATCAATGGACGATTCTGTCGTTGGCGATTCTGTCGGTATTCGGCGGGATAATGTTCGCTCAGACACAGAAGTCCGCCGATGGGCTTGTCTGGCCGATCGAGATTCCGGTGGTCGTCGTCAAGTACTTCCCCGTCTCCGGCGACAAGATTGATGTCCGGGTCACCGGCGACTGGGGCGAATCGCTTGCCTTGACACGGTCCAAGGTCGAGCGGATTCAGCGCGAAACGATCGCCGCGCTGGAAGAAGGCAGCCGCTATCACGGATACAAGAATCCCGACGCAAAACCGAGTTTGCGGTATAAGGTCGTGGGGACGCTGGAATTTCTGGAGCCGATGCCGTTGTGTCCCAAGCGGCAGGGCGACGAGGTTCCGATGACCGACTACAACACGATCTTCGCGCGGATCGACGGAAAGACCTGGGTTCAGCAAAAGGGCGTCAAGGAAATCTGGATCTTCGGTTACCACGGTGGCGTCTTAGACCTGTGGGAATCGAACATGTCCAGCCCCTTCGGCGATACCAGCAACTCCAATCGCGATGAGAAAGACCTGCCGATCCTCGACCGGACTTACACCGTATATCACTATAATTATCAGCGCGACACCGGCGAGGCCGTCGAGGACCACCTGCACCAGTTCGAGGCGCTGTTCAACGAGATCGACGGCCGCGACCGAACGCCGGAGGACAAATGGCAAAACCTTCTGTTCTGGGGCAAGTTTGTCGGTAGCGATGTCTCGCACAAGATGGTCCCCGTGACTACACCCGACGGCCGCAAGGTCTATCGCTGCGGCTGGACGCACTACTCCCCCAACAGCGAGAAGGATTACGACTGGTCCAATCCGCGGATCGTCGAGTCGGATATCGAGGACTGGCGACCCGACGGTCTCGGCAAGACGATCCGGCTCAACGCCGACCGCTGGCAGCGCAACGACCTGAAGTGGAAAATCTACTGGATGCAGAATATTCCCGGCGCCGATCACGGCCTGTCGTATCAGGGCAAGCCGCTGACCAACTGGTGGCGATTCGTCGGCGACTGGGACCAGGCCCGCAGGAACAAGATCACCCTGACGGAGCCGGTATCCGCGGCTGCACCAACGAAGAGAAGAACCCGATGGGATATTCGCACGGAGATGACCTTGTCCGAAGAGTATGTCATCGGTGTTGACGGCAGACCGCTGGACAGGATCGTTCGGGTGGAACACAAGCCCGTTGGCAAGGTGTACCTTACGAACCAGAGCGATAAACCCCAACAGATTCATGAAGTTGTATTGTACGATTTTGCGCATGGCCTTCCCGCCGATACGCCCTTTTACGGCGAGGGTTTTACCATGCTCAGCCAGACGGCCGGGACACTGGGTAAACCTGTCGATCTTGACGGCCTGACCGATCGCGGGCATTACAAACTGGCCGAACCCAAGGGTTTCCGTACGGTCTATGGGATGATGTGGATCGCTTCTCCGGGGAAAGATGCCGCTGTTCTGGCGTTCACTTCTTGCCGGAGATTTGTCGGCCGGTTCTATGTCAACGCCGAAAGGATTATCGTATCGATCCCGACGGAAGATCTCGTGCTGGAGCCGGGAGCAACTTGGGAACTGGAGGATTTTTCCGTCTTTACGGGTCCCGATCTCGGCGTCTTGCTCGAACAGACCGCCGAACGGCTCGCTGAAAATCACCCGCGTCTGCCCTGGCCCAAGCTGCCGACGGGCTGGTGCTCGTGGTACTGTTTTGGCCCGTCAGTCACGGCCGAGCAGATTCTCGGAAATCTCGCTGAATTCAAGAAGAAACTCCCGCAAGTCCGTTTCATCCAGATCGACGACGGCTACCAGCCGTGGATGGGCGACTGGCTGCAGCCGAAGCAGCAATTCGGCGGCTCGATCCAGGAGGTCATCGGCAAGATCCGCGATGCGGGTTTCGAGCCGGCGATCTGGGTGGCGCCCTTTGTCGCCAGTCAGCAATCGAAGCTTTTCACCGAGCATCCCGACTGGTTCGTGAAAGACGGCAGCGACAAACCGCTGCGTTCCGATTCCGTCACCTTCGGCGGCTGGCGTCTGGGACCGTGGTACATGCTCGACGGCACCCATCCTGAAGCACAAAAGTTCCTCGAAGGCGTGTTCCGCACAATGCACGAGCAGTGGGGCTGTACCTACTTTAAGATGGACGCCAATGTCTGGGGTGCGATGCCGTTCGGTCGTCGCCACGACCCGGCGGCCAGCAGCGTCGAGGCCTATCGCCGCGGCATGGCCGCTATCCGCCGGGGTGCCGGGGATTCGTTCCTGTTGGGATGCAATCACCCGATGTGGCCGTCGATCGGCGAGATCCACGGCTCGCGATCATCGATGGATATTAGCCGCGACTGGGGCAGCTTCAAGAGCATCGCCCGGGAAAATCTCTCACGCAACTGGCAAAACAACCGGCTCTGGTGGAACGACCCCGACTGTCTGCTGCTGACGGGCAAACAACCGGAGAGCGAGAAGAGCTTTCATCGCGCCGCAACCTTTGCCACCGGCGGAATGGTCCTGTCGGGCGACGA
>JAAYVQ010000430.1 GCA_012517095.1 Phycisphaerae bacterium
ATACACTGTTTGATTCAGGGCGATGAGCCCTTACGCCGATTGTTCCTGTCGTTCCTGCAGCCAATGGTACCAATCCTGCATCCCCGCTCCGGTCCGGGCGGAAACCGTCAGGACCTCGCTCTCCGGATTCACGCGGCGAATGTCGCGTTTGACCTTGTCGAGGTCAAAGTCCACATGTTCCAGCAGATCGATCTTGTTGACCAGCACCACATCGGCCTTCGAAAACGATCCGGGATACTTGCGGGGCTTGTCGTCGCCTTCCGGGACCGACAGTACGACCACGCGAACGGTTTCGCCCAGGTCAAAATCCGACGGGCAGACCAGGTTGCCGACATTTTCGATCACGACAACATCGAGCTTGGCACAGGGTAGTTCCTTGAGGGCGTCTTTGATCTGCTCGGCTGACAAATGACAGGCCCCCTCGGTCTCGATCTGAAACGCAGGGGCGCCGGCGGCACGGATCTTACGGGCGTCGGTGTCGGTCTTGATGTCGCCCTCGATGACGCCGATGCGGAGCTTGGACGACAGATCCTGGATCGTACGGGCCAGCAGCGTCGTCTTGCCGGAACCGGGCGAGGAAATCATGTTGATGCACAACAGGCCGGTCTTGGAAAAGAAACCGCGGTTCTGCATCGCGGCCTGATCATTCTTGTCGAGGATCTTTTTTCGCAGCGTCACTTTCATCAGGGCCATCCTGTTCCAACTCGATTTCTTCCAACAGCAACGGCGCGTCGGCCTCGAAGGAAAAATCCTCACCGCCGCAGCCGGGACACATCCCAGAGTATATATCATAATCAAACGATTGGCCACAGCTTTTACACTGGGTCCGCAGCGGTTTGTGCTCGATGGACAGAGTGACACCCTCGCAGGGCGTGCCCATTGCGGCCGCCTCGAAGGCGACCAGCATGGCCTCGTCGTTGAGAGCGTTGAGCTGACCGCACGAAATCCGCGCCGACTTGGGACGGGCATTGTGCTTTTGGGCCTCGGCCAGGATCTGTTCGACCACACTCATTGCCACCGCCGACTCGTGCATCAGCAGATCCTCGGCAGGTCGCGACCATAGGGCATCTGGACAATCCGCCGACCGCCAATACGCGTGACCATTTCCACCAGACCATTGGGGGCACCCTCGGTTCTGGGATTGACACGGCCAACACAAGCGGCTTGTCGGCCCAACGAATGATCGCGGAAGATTTTCATGGCCCTATCGACCGCATCCGGTGCGACAACCGCTACGACCTTGCCTTCGTTGGCGATGTTGAGCAGGTCAAAACCCAGCATGTCGGCCGCGGCCTGAACCGTCGGCTGAATCGGCAGGGCGGTTTCTTCGATCAACAAATCCAGGCCCGTCGCCGTAACGATTTCATTGAGCGTCGCGGCTAAGCCCCCGCGGGTCGGATCGCGCATGAAGTGAATCTGTTCGCCGAGCCGATCGACCAGTCGGCCAATCAGGTCTGAAAGGACCGCACAATCGCTTTGAATAGGGCTGTCGAATTGGATACCCTTGCGCAGGGACATGATCGTCATGCCGTGGTCGCCGAGGGTCCCGTTGATCAGGATCCCGTCGCCGGGTTTGATCCGATCGAACCCGACATTGGCTCCCTTCATGCGAACGCCGATACCGGATGTGTTGATAAACAGTCCGTCCGCGGCGCCTTTTTCGACGACCTTGGTGTCGCCGGCTACGATCGATACATTCGCCTGTCGAGCCGCCTCGGCGGCGCTGGCGAGGATGGTGTCAAGTCGGTTCTGATCGAATCCTTCCTCAATAATCAATCCCAGTGATAAAGCCACTGGCCGAGTGCCGGACACGACCAGGTCGTTGACCGTCCCACAAACGGCCAGCTTGCCGATATCGCCGCCGGGAAACTCCAGCGGCTGGACGACAAAGCTGTCGGTGGTGAAGGAGACCGAAGTCGATTCCAATTCCAGTTGTGCCGCATCGGTGAGTTTACTGAGGGTATCGTTACGGAATTTTGGCAGGATCATTCGATCAACCAGTTCGGCCGTCAGTCGCCCGCCGCCGCCGTGTGCCAGCAGGATCGGTTTGCTTTCGTCCTTCACGAGGGGTTACTCCGGCTGTGTCCATACTTGTACCAGGCCGAACAGGCGCCCTCGCTGCTGACCATGCACGGGCCGATGGGCGTGTCGGGGTTGCACACCTTGGCAAACATCGCGCATTCCGGCGGATCGATCAGACCGCACAGGACCTGGCCGCAGCGGCAACCCGGCATTTCCTTACCGGGAACCTCCTCGATACCGAAACGGGCCATCGCATCATATTCTCGAAATTCGGAGCGAAGCCGCAAGCTACCCATGGAAATTCGGCCCAGGCCGCGCCAAAGGCCGTCGTAGGGCTCAAAGTATTGGGTCAGCAAATTTTGAGCTGTTCGATTACCCTGGGGAGTGACGACCGCTTGATAGACCGATGCGACCCGAGGCCGCTTGTCGGCCAGTTGTTGACAGATTTCCGCAAGGCCGGACAGGATCTGTAATGGTTCGAATCCCGCCACCACGCATGGAACGCCGAATCGTTCCACAACCGGACGATATGCATCCGAACCAATGATCACGCTGACATGGCCGGGACAGAGGAACGCGTCGATTCGGTGATTCATCCCGCCGAGGAGTGCGTTCATCGCGGGAACGACAAGCTTGTGGCCGCACAGGATGCAGAAATTATCCAGTTCCAGCCGCTCGGCCTCGGCGATGGCGACGGCCGTGGCGGGAGCGGTCGTCTCAAAACCGACGGCCAGGAAGACGACAATTTTCTTGGGATTCTTTCGTGCAAGTTGTACTGCATCATCACTGCTGACCACCACCTGAACACTCCGGATCCCCAGCGTCTCCAGCGATCCTGCCGACCCCGGTACTCGGATCATGTCGCCATAAGTGGCAATCAGAATATCCGGGCGCTGGACGAGTTTGAGGACGACATCGATGTAGCTCTGGTCAGTCACGCAAACCGGGCATCCCGGCCCGGACAGGAGTTTGAAGGCCGTCGGCAACAGCGTGCGAATCCCGCCGCGAAAGATCGAGACCGTATGCGTGCCGCAGACTTCCATGACCTGGATCGGACGGCCGATCTTGCCACAGTATTCGTTCATTCGGGCAAACGCGGTTTGAAGATCGAGTGTCATGCGCCGCCTCCCATCGGAAGGTCCTCGAATCCGGAGGGAATCTTATCGGCAGGGGTTTGAATCTGCTTGAGCAATTCCCATGTTTCCTTTGCCTCTTCTTCTTCGACCGTCGAGATCGAATAGCCCGCGTGCACCAGCACCAGATCGCCCAGCCGAACTTCGGGTGTCAGGGTCGTGCGGATCGGCCAGCGATTTCCCATCGCGTCGGCGATTGCATGATCCCCATCCAGTTGTACGATTCGAGCCGGTATGGCCAGACACATGGTTGTTCCTTTCGTTATTCGCTATTCCGTCGTACAGCCGCCGCGGCAATCGCGGCCTGTCCCATCGCGATGCCGCCGTCGTTGACGGGAACCCGTTCATTCCATAATACGCGAAAGTTCCCGGCTTTCAACAATCCGATCAGCCGTTCGGCCAAAAATCGATTACAAAATACTCCTCCGCTGAGGGCGATGGTGTCGAGTTGGGTCTGTTGCTGTGCCTGTCGGGCCAATTCGAAAAAAGCGTGAGCCAGCGTATTGTGAAATCCGGCTGCGACTCGGCTGGGATCTTTCGATTTCCGAATATCGGCGGCGATCGAGACGAGCATTGGGCGAAGATCAATCAACCAACCCTGTTCCGGATCTTCGATCAGTTCAAATGGGTATTCGTTCCGACAAGTGAAATCAGCCGCCGCTTCGAGGGCCATCGGCAACTGGGCCTCGAACCGATTGACCACTCCAAGTTCCAACATCGCTGCGACGGCGTCAAAGACTCGGCCTAAGCTCGATGTCGGAACCGAGTTAACATTGCGAGCGATCTGTTCGGCAATCATCCGTCGTTTAGCTGCATCAGGTTGGATTCGTTGAAGGAGCCAATCGAATTCGTCGAGAGTCTCGTTCAACAATCCCATCAACGGCCGAATCGCCTCTTTAGCCGCGAGGTCCCCCCCCGCAAGGGGATAATAGCGCAGATGTCCAAATCGTCGGAAGTTATTGAGCGAAGCGATCAGGCATTCGCAACCCCAGATCGCACCATCGGTTCCGAAGCCCGTTCCATCCGCCGCCAATCCGATGACTTCACCGTCAATCTGATACTCCGCCATCACGGCGGCAATATGTGCCCAGTGATGCTGAACGGCAATGACTCGTCCGATCTCCAGCGTGTGAGCGTACTGCGTTGAAAGATAACCGGGATGTAAATCGCAGACGACCACCTCCGGCCGGACATCGTATAATTGCCGCAGATGCGGAATGGATCGCGTGTAGTGCCGATAGACCAGCCCGTCTTCCAGGTCGCCAATGTGCTCGCTGAGGATGAACTGTCTTCCCTTGGCCAGACAGAAGGTGTTCTTCAGATCTCCGCCGCAGGCCAGGATATCTTTGCCGGCCGGTTCGTCGGAAAGTATCGGACTCGGAACATATCCGCGGGCACGACGAAGAAAAGAGGGTTTGCCATCGACAATCTGCGTTACCGAATCGTCGAGTTGTCGGAAGATCGTACGGTCGTGCATCACAAACGCGTCGGCCACACCGGACAGTTTACTTAGGACATCGTCGTTCCTGCAGATCAGGGGTTCGTCTGCCAGATTGGCACTGGTCATCACCAGTAATTCGATTCCCGGCTCGGCAAAGAACAAATGATGCAGCGGCGCATAGCACAACATGAATCCCAGCGATCGCGTCCCCGCCGCGACCGACGGAGCGATTGGCCCGGATGTGTTGGGTTTGCGATCCAGCAGCACGATCGGCGCCTGCGGGCTGGTCAGCAGCGATCTCGCCGCCGCATCTGCTTCCGCATACCGCTCGATCACCTCCAGCGACGCCGCCATCATCGCAAAGGGTTTGTCGTCGCGGTGCTTCCGTTGCCGTAACCGCTGCACGGCCGATTCATTGAAGGCATCGACGGCCAGATGAAATCCGCCAATCCCTTTAATCGCAATGATTTTCCCCTCCCGCAACATCCCCGCGGCGGTGGCGATGACCTTGTTGCCGTCATTCACGATCGTGCCACCCTGAGAATCGCACAGCCAAATCTTTGGGCCGCAGGTCGAACAAGCCACCGGCTGTGCGTGAAACCGTCGGTCCGCCGGATCACGGTACTGGCCGCCGCATTTCGGGCACATCTCAAACTCCGCCATTGTCGTATTGGACCGATCATAGGGAACTGCGCGAAGGATGGAATATCGCGGCCCGCAATGGGTACAATTGATAAACGGATACCGATATCGAAAATCCGCCGGATTCTTCATCTCCCGAAGACAGTCCGCACAAACCGCCGTATCGACCGAGACTTCGGTGACCTCGCCGGTATTGTCGCTTTGGCTGTGTCGAATGACAAAATCATTCTCATCCGACAACACCTCAATTGTGTGGGATCGAATTGAAGAAATCTCCATCAGCGGGGGCAGCCGCAATGGATCCGAAAGCACTTCGACAAGATGATCGATCCGGTCGGAATCCCCTTGCGCTTCAATCGTGACTCCCTGATGATCATTCTGCACCCACCCCGAAAGGCGCAGACTTGTAGCTTCCCTCCACACGAACGGCCGACATCCCACCCCCTGAACCCGGCCGGTGATTTCAATCCGAACTCGTTTCAATCCATCTCCAAAGATCAGACTCTGTCCGGTTCGCTAAAATGGTACCTTATCGATTTATCCAATCTTTGCCCTTCAAATTTTTGCGAATAATCAAAATTATTTTACGACCGATAATCATCCGGGTGTTACAAGAAAAAAGGCAAAAATCCTAACATATTCTTCATATCTCGTAAATATTTCCTTGACATACAAGGCGAATCATGGTACAATACGACCTAATGAATGAAGTTCAACAACTTACCGGGGGGTAAGAAAATGATAAGCGCAAAGACAATTCGAAAGTTTTACCTGGCGATAATCGCCGGCAGGGGTCCGCCGGAAATACCCTGAACCGGAACCTTCTCATCACACTGGAACCCAAAGAAAAGGGCAACTTCAATGCCAGAAAATACGATAATTCGAATACGCAAGACAAACAGAAATACGCCACCGAGCCATTTGGATTACAACGGCCTCGATCCGCCGGAAACTCCCTGTGGACCTTTTCTTTGAATTTGCGAATCATACCCCTTCGTCAATATCTCGTCACTTCGATCCAGAATCGTCCTTCGTTTCCCGCACATTTACCAGCTTGGGGATTCCATATTGCTGGGCAATCCGCTGATCGGCCATCGGCAAGGCCTCCCGCGGGATCACGATCGTGGGATTTTCCTGTTCGAACTCCAGCGTGTGAAACGGCGAACTTGTATTGGCTGCCAGAATTCCGATCACCTCCGACAGGTTCCGCACCTCGACGCCGTTGACCTTCCGTACCACCAATCGGCCGAGCATGTGATATCCAAGATTGATCTCTGCCGGAAGCACATAGCTGAGCACGACAATCTGCTGTCGGCTATCGGTTGGCTCGAATGCCTTGTCATGAAGATAATGAAACAGATGCGGAGGCGTCTTGCCTTCCCAGCCCTCGCCCCACATTTCCAAATAATCCCGCGTCAGCTTCTGAATGACATACCCGCCGAGGACGATATATTCAGGCTGATTGCCGTATTCATACCACGGCACCAGCATCTCGGCCGCGTTGATCCCGACCGCCTTGCAGACCACCTCCACCTGCTGGCCCTCCCGCCAGAGGGTAAACTTCACCTCGTCCCCCGCTTTGTGACGGCTGATCAGGTGTTGATACTCCAACTGTTCGTATCGCGAATCTTCGTATTTGCCGTGTGCGTCCAATGGTTGACCGTCGATGGACAAAATAGCGTCTCCGCCCCGAAGAAGGTCGCTTCCGGTTCCCATTCCCCGGACCTTGGCTACATAGACCCCGTCCTTGAGTTCGGCCGGCATCTTCAGACTTGCCCGCAGCGTCGGATCCAACAACGCCGTCGTCTCAAATCCTTCCACGCCGAAACCGTCATAATCATCATCGGCGGCGTCGGCCAAGAATGCCTGGATGGTCTCGGCCGGAATCAGACCGACCTCGCCGGTGTCGTTGTTGGACCAGCAGGCCATGCCGATCGGCTCATCGTTGATACAATAAATTCTGCCCCGCCCGAAGGCCTTGGATGCGTTTCCCACCACATAATTGAGAGAACTGGCGAATGACGGTACCGACTGGAAAACCTCCGCCCGATCCAAAAATCCCCGCGCGCTGGAGATCGACCCGTCCGGCGATAACCAGAAAGTCTTGACCTCCGCGCCTTTGCGATAGCTGTTTTCAAACCGAATCGGCTTGAGCGGAGCTGCGCCTTCGGCCATTTCCAACTGCAACAGGCACAGGTTGCTCTCATAGTCGATCACCTTGACCTTCGCGGGAATCGTTTCGTTCTGCCCGTGCCGCTGGATCTTGATGAACGCCGCATCGCTGACATTCCACGCCGTCGTCAGCGCCAGGTCCGTCCCCACCGCGCAGCCATAACCCGATCGCTCGATCAGGTCCGGCGTCTTCCAGGGTTGAAGTTGTTCGTACTGATACGCCGCCACCTTCACAAACACCAGCGAATCCTTCAGTTGTTCCCGCAGCTCGGTTTCCGAGTTCGATGCCACCGTTGCCTGTTGTGCGGCACACCCATTGAGCAGCGAAATCGCCGTCACAGCCGTTATCGACATCACGCAGATCCATCGCTTCATGGTTGTTTCTCCAGAAAGGACTCGGCCGGAACCTGATACTTTTCCAGAATCGTTTTATGGGCCGCCTGGGCCTTGGCAAAATCCAGCACCAGCGGTACTGTCCGTCCGATAAATCGAATTCGGCACAGTCCCTGTTCGTCTGCGACAAACGCGCCCTGCAGGTCTTCCAATCGCCAGATCGGTTTGCCGTTGACCGACTCGACCACCTGATCCTTGAACGGATCGCAGTACGAATTGACCTCGTCCGGCAAAATTTCCGACAGAACAACATACTCCTTGCGGAGAGCTTCGGTGTTCAGGGTTGTCGAATCGTGAAACAGATACCGCAGGATAAATGGAAGGTCCGTTAGCCAGTTGCGACCCCAGGTTTCCAGAAAATTCCGATTGACCGGTACAAAACTCAATCCTGCAAAGACCAGATATCGCGGCTGCTGATCATACCAACGCGCAAAGTCGAGAACCGGCCGATTCAATGCGACCTTCACCATCCCGACTTTCTTTTCGCCGAAGCGATAAAAAACCACCTCCACCTCTTCGCCAATCTGCTTTCGTTCGATGGCCTCGCCCATCTCCACGGTTCGGCCGTCCACTTCGATCATGGCGTCGTTATCGATATCGTAGGCGTCAATCTTGGCGATAACGTCGTTGGGGGCGAAAACGCCCTCGACGGAACTATGCATCATCGTTTGCAGAACCACAACGCCCTGTACGCCCTCCGGAACCTTCAGGTACTGACGGAAACTTTCGTTGTGAAGCCCCGGATAATAGAGGAAGCCCAGCGAACCGAATCCGTCATACCGGCCATCCTCGATGTCCTTCAAAAAGTGCCGAATCACGGGCGTGGGAATCATATAGCCGATGTTGTCGGCCTCCCGCAGGCCTTGAAACGCTACTCCGACGACTTTGCCGGCCTGAATCACCGGACCGCCGCTGTTGCCGGGATTGATCGCCGCGTCGGTCTGGATCACCAGATGTGAATCGGCCTGCGTATGGCTGTAGGTCCCCACCTGGATTCGGCTGACGACGCCTTCGGTCACGGAAATTTGCCGTCCCCCGACCGGGAATCCGTAGGTCTGCACCGTCGAGTTTTCCTGCGGTAATTCCCCCAGCTCCAGCGGAACGGTTCCCTCGAAGAAACTCTTGTCGAGAACCGTCAACACCGCCAAATCGCAGTCGTGCCCGAGGAAGGAAATGATCGCCGGATACCGCTTGGGCAGATTTTCTTTCTTGACCTCGACATATTTATTGTTGCTGACATTGTGGGCATTGGTCAGAATCCGATCGCCTGCGATGATAAATCCCGTCCCAACGCCCTGGCTCATCGGGGTCTGTTTCCACGGCGTAACCGCGTCGAATTCCTGGCTGACGCCCCGGATCATGATTACGGACTTGTCGAAGGTCGAAGCGGCCTCAACCGTCGGGCCGGCCGGTGTCTGCGCCGCAACCAGCCCCGACCCGGTCAGGACCAACAGAACGAAGGATTGCATGGTTCGATTCACGGATTCTGTCCTTTCAATAGCCACTCGGATCGATAACCCAATATGTCTTCAATCGCTGAAATCGTAATGTTTGCGAACGGCTTCGGTCACATTCCAGATACATTGAAGACCCACTGGAAAAATCACCAAATCCCCCGGACCAAACGAAACCGATTCCTTCCCCGCCGGCTGATCGGTTATCGTCACGCGCCCTTCCAGGATCAGGCATGTCTCCGTCTGCGTATATTCCCAATCGAACGAACTCGGCTTGCAGGTCCAGATCGGCCAGGTCTTGCATTTTGCCGCTTCCTGGGACGCCGGTTTTCGAACCACGATATCTTTTACCGTCGGCATTGTCGTTCTCCCAAACGCGTTGTTCATCGTTTCCTGATACGACGAATTATTATAGCGGACCGTCTCGACTTTGCATGTCCTTTTTACGGGGAGGTGGATTTTTTCCGCCGAATCGGGTATAAGAACTACTTTCGAATTTTTGAACAGGATCGATCATGCGTCAGGAACAGTTGGATTCGTTGTATCGGTGGTTTCAGGGGTATGCCGGAAGTTTCTCTTCCGACAATCCCCGCATTCAGGCACACCTCAAGCTTAAACAGCAGCACACCTACCGCGTCTGCGCCGAGATGCGGTATCTCGTCCGGTCGTTGGCCCTTCCAGACCGTGATGCCCGTATCGCCGAGGCGGTTGCGCTGCTGCACGACACCGGCCGATTCGAACAGTTTCTCCGCTACCAGACCTTCATGGACTCTCGCAGCGAGAATCATTGCCTGTTGGGTCTTCGAGTTCTCACCGAACGCAAGGTACTCCAGGATCTGGATGAATCCGAACGACGGATTATTGAAAAATCCGTTGAGTATCACGGCGCAATCGAATTGCCCGACCTTCCGGAAGATACGATCCTGTTTGCCCGTCTGATCCGCGACGCCGACAAGATCGACATCTTCCATATTGTCATCAAAAACTACAAAGAATACCTCAGGAATCCCGAGGGTTTCGTCTTGGAAGTGGCCTTCCCGGATACGCCCGGTTGTTCCCCCGAAGTGGCCGCGGCCGTCCTGGCCCGCCAACCGATCGACTATCGTCAGCTCAAGACCATCGACGATGTCAAACTGATGCAACTCGGCTGGGTCTTCGATATCAACTTCGCCGCCACCCTCATCCGGATTCGTGACCGCGGTTATCTCGATGAGCTGATCCATCTGCTGCCGGATACCCCGGAGATGGCCCATCTGACCGGATTTGTTATGGACTATGTCGAGCAGGCCATTCAACAAAGCAACCCGTCCGCTTCTTGACAAATCGGCTCCCAAGCCGTACACTGCCGACCCGTGGATGGATCCGCCGGAAGTCCGGCCGACCCTTTCCTTTTATTCCGAGGTGAAACATGATGAAGGTCGTTTCCCAAACCGGCATCCCCGGCTTTACTCCCAAGCGGGGCAAGGTCCGAGATATCTACGATCTGGGCGACAAACTCCTGATCGTCGCGTCGGACCGCCTCAGCGCGTTCGATGTGGTGATGAAAAGCCCCATCCCCTGTAAGGGGGCGGTGTTGACGCAGATTTCCAAGTTCTGGTTCGAATATCTGGCCGGGGCGGTGGAAAACCATCTGATCACCGACGATGTGGCGAAGCTCCCTCCGACCTTCGCGAAATATACCGACGAGTTGATCGGCCGTTCGATGCTGGTCAAGAAGACCCGCGTGCTGCCGGTCGAGTGCGTGGTCCGCGGCTATCTGGCCGGTTCCGGATGGAAAGAATACCAGAAATCCCAGACCGTCTGCGGAATCAAGCTGCCCGCCGGCCTGACCCAATGCGCCAAGCTGCCGGAACCGATCTTCACGCCTTCGACGAAGGCCGAACAGGGAATGCATGACGAGAACATCGGTTTCGACGAGTGTGTCAGGATCCTCGGAGCCGATGCGGCACGGTATGTTCGCGACAAGAGCTTGGAAATCTTCCGCAAGGCCGGGCAGTACGCCGAAAGCCGCGGGATCATTCTGGCCGATACCAAGTTCGAGTGGGGTGTGATCGACGGCCGGATTATTCTCATCGACGAAGTCCTGACGCCGGACTCCTCGCGATTCTGGCCGGCCGACAAGTATGCCGCTGGCCGCGATCAGGAAAGTTACGACAAGCAATTTGTCCGAAACTACCTCGAAGACATTCGTTTCGACAAGTCGGGTCCCGGCATCGAGTTGCCCCCGGATATTATCCGCAAAACTTCCGCCAAGTACATCGAGGGCTATGAAAAACTGACCGGACGGAAGTTTCCCTTCTCGGCCTGATCCGTGGAACCAAATCCGCTCATCCAGTTGGAGGCCGTGGGATTCTCCCGCCGGTCTCGATCGATCCTTTCCGACATCTCTTGGCGGATCGAATCGCGTCAGCATTGGGCTCTGCTTGGTTCTAACGGCTCCGGCAAAACCACGCTGTTGCGAATCCTGACCGGCTATGAGTGGCCGACTGTCGGGGCCGTTCGCGTACTGGGTGAACAGTACGGTCAGTGCGACATCCCGCGATTGCGGCGGCAGATCGGCTGGGTCAGTTCAGCCGAGCAGACGATGCTATCGGGTTGGGATCGTGCGGTGGAAATCGTGGCCTCTGGTCTGGATGCCGCAATGGCCGTCTATCGGGCGATCCAGCCGGACGAGTGGCGACGGGCCGAAGAAGCGCTGACCGCGCTCGGCGCAACCGGGATTGCCCAGCAATCGTTCGATACTCTTTCGCAGGGCGAGCAACAGCGGGTTCTGATCGCGAGGGCTCTGATCAACCGGCCGCGGCTCTTGATTCTCGACGAGCCCTGTGCGGGTCTGGATCCGGCGGCAAGGGAAAAGTTTCTGGCGGATCTTTCGGCGATGGTCCTTCGGCCACAGGCCCCGACGGTCCTGCTGGTTACGCACCATGTCGAGGAAATCCTGCCGTGGATGAGCCATGTCCTGCTGCTCAACAAGGGTCGAATCGCCGCCGCAGGATCCGTAGCCGAAGTCCTGAATTCCGAAACCCTCGGCCGGGCGTTTGGTTGTCACTGTGATCTGGCACGGAACAACGGCCGATATCATTTGCAAATATCCCTATAGAGGATATAGAATTGAATAATACGAGCAAGATCGTTCAATGGATTCATCTGCTGGCGCTGACGATTCTTCACGGCATTGTGGATATGCCCGGCGGCATCTTTGTCGTAGCGCTTCCGTTCATCCAGAAAGAGTTCGGATTCGGATATGCCCTGGGATGTATTCTGCTGGGGATTTTCAATCTGGTCTGTAACTGGGTCCAGGTTCTGACGGGAAGCTGGCGAGCGACGAAGGAACGGCCGTTGTTCCAGTACATCGGCGTGCTGTTGTGTGCGGCCTTGCTGGCGTTTGACCTGGTCCCGAGGGATTCAACGGCGATTTACTGGCTGCTGATTCTGTCCGTGATCAGTGGCTGGGGAGTTGCCCTGCCGCATCCGGAGGCCCTGCGGGGCATCCATCACATCGACAAGATTTCTCCTTCCATGACGACGGGTGTCTTCATGGTCGGTGGGGTGATTGGTTTTGTTGCAGGCAGTTGGCTGGCGCCCAAGCTGATTACCGCACACGGCCTGGCCGGTCTGTATGCTTTTCTTCCAGTGTACGCCATTGGGCTTGTACTCTTACTGCCATTGGGGGTTCGCCTTTCGGTGGAACCGAAAAAGAACGACCAGCCCGGAGTCGTCGGCATTTCCAGCGCGGGGATTTCCTTTTGGCCGATCCTGACGATGACAACCCTGGCGGGGACCTCGACGGCCGTACTGATGTGGATCCTGCCGCAGAAACTGCACGATATGGGAATCGATACGCCCACCGTTCCGCTATTCATGCTCGGAGGCGGCGTCGGCTCGTTGATCCTGGGCTGGGCCGCCGGTAAGATCGGCGAGTTGGGAATCGCGGCCTGGGGGTTGCTGTCGGCGGCGATCCTGCTGATCGTTTATATCTTTGTACTGGGTTATGCCGGCTCGATATATTTACTAATCGCGGTCGGATTTGTCGGCTTTGGCTGTTATCCTCTGATGATTACGGCCGCCAAAAGCATCGCCGGTCCGGGCTTGGGTCAGCGGATGGGTCTGATGGTCGGAGGTGTCTGGGGTATCGCCAATCTGATCGTGATGGCCCTTGGACCCGTCGCCGAATACTGCGGCCTGGACGGGGTCTTTTATAGCACGCCTGCGGGATACTTGATCGCTGCGGTCATGGGATTCATTCTGCTGTTCCGCGTAAAGAACCGCATAAAAGTTCGGGTGGAACCCGACAGTATTGCACTCGTGGAGCCGGTGGCATGATTCCCTACGATTTGCACATTCACACCGAATTCTGCGGCCATGCACCGGGCATGAGCGTAGAAAGCATTGTCCGCCGCGCCGACGAACTGGGGCTGGAGACTATCGCGATTACCGACCATATCTACCAGGCAACCGGCCTTCCGTTGTTGACGGCCATCCGCGCCGAACTGTCGCAATGCCGTCCTCGTTGCCGCGTGATCATCGGCGCCGAAGTGGATGTCGATGGCGACTTCGGCGACGGCCGCCTCGTGACGGACGAGTTGTCCGCCTGTGACTATGTCGTCGCCGGCTTCCATTATGTTCCGACCGTTGGTAACTACCCGCACTCCCCGGACGATTGCACCATGCCCCCCGAACAGTTTCTGAAGCTGTGGCGGACGGCTTTACTCGGCATCGTCTCCAACCCCAAAATCC
This sequence comes from Phycisphaerae bacterium, assembly GCA_012517095.1. Taxonomy (GTDB): domain Bacteria; phylum Planctomycetota; class Phycisphaerae; order Sedimentisphaerales; family Anaerohalosphaeraceae; genus FEN-1350. Next base: position 13,995 of record JAAYVQ010000430.1, read on the forward strand.
ATACGCTGGCCCATCCAGCTCGCCTGGTGGCCACGGCGGTGAATCTGGACGATTGTTTTGATGAAGTGCTGATGACCCTCGCCGAGGCGGCGAAGGTCTCCGCGAAAAATCGCATCGCCTGGGAGATCAACGAACTGACGGGAACGCGGTTGTCCGATCATTACCGCAAAAAATGGTATATGATTTACAAAATCGCCCTCAATGCCGGAGTCAAGCTGGTCTTCGGATCCGACTCCCACAGCCCCGAGGCCATGGGTCAGTCGTCCTTCGCTGAAGAGATCCTCTCGCGCCTCCCCGCAAACGCCTTATCCAGCCCCGACGATATCCTCGACCGATAATTCGTCTCGTCGTTCCGGGCTTATAAATTCCACGCCTTTGCGAAGGCCTCGAAACTGCGGTCGTAAGTTTTTTCAGCCGTGTTGGGAAAACAGCACCCTGGAAGCTGGCGGCTCTGCAGGTGATACTTCAGACAGTCGCAGCAAATCCCCTTTCGCGAACAGGGATCATAGGAACAATTGCAGTATTTGAGATTCCGTTCCTTTTTGCATTCCATATTGTGCCTCCACAACCATTTGATTCAGAAAGGATATAATGAGTCACCACCTGTCCGACGGACCCGGGATGCGAAACTCGATCACGCGATATCCATGACTGTCAGCCCAGGACTTGGCGGCGTTGTACAGCGTTTCATTTCTGCTGGACAGAAATTGATTGGCCAGTGACCATTGCTGGCTCTCGGTTCCGGCGGATAACTTCCCTGCCAATGAAGGTACCATCTCTGACAGCCGCATGGAGATGATCAGATTGGCGACTCCCGACAATCCTGTGGTCTCCGTCGAGTTCAACACCTTCTCGATGATCTGTCGCATCCGGCCATCCTGCTTCCAGAATTTCTTGAGTGTCGCCGTATCCCCCGCCGCTGCCGCCCGAAGGACCTGTTTTTCAAAGGTGTCGGCCTTCCACCCCAGTGCCTCCAGGGCCTTGACATGCTTGACGCCCGCCCGCCATTCGGTTATGGCCGCCTCCAGGATCGGCACGGCCCGCGCATCCTTCATCGTCGCCAGCGCCTCGGCCACATCACCGGAATTGGATCGTTGTAATTCCTCCAGCAACAGATCGCTGGCCTCCGGACCGAGTTTGGCGCACTCGGCCCATTGTTTATTGGCCATGAACCACAGGCATTTCTCGCGAACAGTCTGTGGTTGCCAGTTCCACTTTCGAATCAGAGTCAGGGCCTGCTCGCCGACGAACGGATCGTTGGCCAACTCGATCAACGCCGATCCGGCCTTCTTGTCGCCGATCTCCTCCAGCGCCGAGATGGCGTCCTTCATCACCGGTGTATCGTTGCTCTTCAAGATTGCCAACAGGGGCTCAACCGCTTTCGACTCTTTCCGCCGGCCCAGGGCCTGTGCCGCCTTCTGCCGTTCGACAAAACTCTTGCTGCTCAAGAGCTGAATCAGGATCGGACTTGTATCCGGATGATCGATTGCGAAAATTCCCTCGAGGGCTTCCTGACGAAGAAACGCGTTCGATATCGCTTTCGACAGATATGGAATCGCGGCGGGCTTGCCGGTCTTACTCAATGCGACCACCGCCTCGCGGGCGACCGATACCTCTGTTCGCCCTGAGGCCTGCCCGAGCAATTTAATGGCCTCGTCAGTTCCAATACAACCCAGATCCGAAATGGCCTGCTTGCACACCTCGCCATCTTTTGAGACAAGATCCATCTGAAATCGCCGCATCACCGCCGGGCTCTTCATGGATCCCAGCGCCGCCCCAGCCGCATTCTGTAAAGCCGGATCACCCGTTCGCATCGCACGGATCAACGGCTCGACCGCCCGACCATCTCCGACCTTGCCCAGCGCCTCGGCCGCCAGAACCTTGACCCGCTGTTCGGGAGTCCCTGTCGCGGCGCCGGTTGCCCCCATGGCTTGTCCGATTGCCGCAGCAACCTTGGCATCCGGATCACCGCTGGCATTCTTCAGCGCCTCGGCCGCAACCGGGTCACCGATTTCACCCAATGCCTGAGCCGCAAGCGTCCGCACCTTCGGATCCGGATCCTGCAGCAACTCGATCAGGGGTTCCAGACCATGCTGAAATCCCAAACCATCAAGTGCCGTCTGAGCGTCCTTTTGGATAAAGAAATCTTTATGTTTGGTCGCAAGGTTCAGATACTTGACGCCGTCGGCCGTTCCCAATCGGCCAAGCGCCTCAGCCGCTTCCGATCGCAAGAATGGATCCGTTGTCTGGGCCTGGTACAACAGCTCGGCCCCTCGTGGATCGCCCAACTCGCCCAGCGCCCTAACGGCCGCCTTCCGCACGGGGACCTCCTGGGCCTTTACCGATGCGGATATTACGGGGAACGCCTGCGGATCGCCCAGCGTGCCGAGGGCTTCGAGAATCTCCGCCCGAGCGAAAAAATCGCGCCCCTGCATTGCCGAAAGTAACAGCTTAACCGCTCGTTTATCCCCGGATTGTCCCAGTTGTTCGACGGCCGTTTTTCGTTCGGCCGGATTATTACTTCGCAGAGCCGCGGTATATTGCCGCATCGTCGCCGCGTCCAGCGGCCTCGCAGGGGTTGTTTCCGCGCGGTCCATTCGGCCGACACGCTGTTTGGCTTGCTGAACCTTGGCCGTCGCCGGATCCGCAGCCGCCGTGTTGCCCGACCCCGGCATCGCCGCTTTCTTCGGTTCTAAAATCTCGATCAGCGGAGCCACAGCCCGCGGGTCTTTGCTGTCTCCAAGTTTTCCAATCGCCTCTTCGCGAATATCCGGCGTTTCACTGTTCAGCTTGGCGATCCAATCCTCCACTGGATCTCCAAATGCCCTCAGATTCCCAATACTCAGGACCGTCAAGGAAAAAACAACAATCCCCAGCCATCCCCAGATGTTGAATTCTACTCGCTGTCGCATGGGATCTTACTCCTGAAAAGGTTCCAGAACCGGTTTACACATTTCCAAGAAAAGTACTATACCCGCCGTCGGCCGAAATTCAATCCGATTCATAACCGACCGGTCGAATCAGGCAAAATGCAGCTCGATGATTTCCTTGTCGTTGACGATATGTTCGCGAGGGATATTCTGCCCGTCGTGGCAGACCGGCGAATTCCATACCCTCGCGGTCTTGAGCTTATCGGCCAGATCGCGGTGAATGCGGTTGGCCAGATCGCTCACAGACGAACCTCGCGGCAGGGTAAACGGCTCTTTCATATCCGGTGGATGACCCGGCCGCTTGGCATACACGCGTACGATGTCCAGCATCGTAAAGACCGTCCGCGTCAGATCCAGGAGCCCTTCGGCCGTCACCGTCGAGATTTCCACCATCGGAAACGACGAACCATACAGTTCCCGCAGTGTCGCCCCCGCATCAACCCCCGCGATATCGCGCTTGGTCGCGATAATCAGGGCCTTGTGTCCCAGCGTCTGGCCGGTATCGTCCAGGTGTAATCCCTCGCCTTCCAGCAGCAGTCGATGTTCCCTCAGGAATTTTAGGCATACTTCCATCTGGTCGAGGATATCAGCGGAAAGATCCACCACAATCCCAATCATATCGCACCCGCGATAGACCTGAACCTGACCCGGCGCCGCATAATCGGCCGTGATTGGCGGGGTATCGACGATCTCAATGGGGACATCCTCATGCCGCATCATTCCCGGTACCGGCTTTTCCGTGCCGTAAGGATAATCGGTGACATTCACCTTGGCGTTGGTCAGATGCGCCAAGATCGAACTTTTGCCGCAGTTGGGCAGGCCGATCAACGCCACTTGGCCCCCACCGCTCTTGGGGATGTGGAACATATCCCCCCGTTTGGCCGCCGCTCCCCGATGCGGTGCCGTCGCCGCCTCTTTGATCTTGCTGATCTTGCGCTTGATGTCGGCCTGGATGTGTTCGGTCCCCTTGTGTTTGGGGATCACGCGGAGCATCTCTTCCAGCGCCGTCAGTCGCTCTTCGTCGGTCGTCGCGCTGCGATACCACTCATCCGCCTTCTTGTATTCGGGGCTCAGATTTGCCGGCATACGGGCCTCGCTGACTGGTTCCTGCTTTCGTTATCGAACGGGAATCTCCACAACCTGGATGCTGAGTGGTCGAATCTCCATCGGCCGATCGACCGTAACCTTGCCTTCCAGGATCGTTACCTTCGGTTGTTCTTCGGGATCGTTGTAATCATACGGGCTTTGGCCGTTGATTCGCCAGATACGGGCCTGGGCTTCCATCGACGCTCCCGACAGTTCCAACGACAACAGGACCCGGTCATAGGTGGGATTGACGATACCGAGGGTGATCGCCCGGCGATTCGCGCTCCAGGCCGCCACAACATCCAGCGGCGGATTCGGATTGACCACCTCGACCGGCGTAACTCCATATCGTTGCCGATAGAGTTGCAGGGCAAGTCCCGTCGTCTCCATCGCCGCATGAGTGGGTGTGGTCTTGATGCAGCCGATGACATTGACGGTCTGAGCGTAATTGGCCATCAGGTAGATATCACTGTTCCGGAAAAATTCATGCAGCCCCGCCGCGATCCCCAACCCGTCTTTGACGAAATACCGCGTGCCGTTTTCGCCGAAGATGTGTTTTCCGTACCAGTAGTTCCACTCGTCCATGGCGATTCGAATATTCTTGCCCTTGAGCGAATCGAGCTGGGCCCGATATTCGCGGTGGGCCTGGGCGATGCGCCGGATCTCATTGACGATCTGCGCCACATGCGCAGAGATGTCGGCCTTGGACTGGCAGTAGAAATGTTCGCTGATCTCCGTCATGTCATCGGCACACTGCGCCATCATCGTGCGGCTCCATTCGCCCACCGCCCCGACGGCCACCGGCCGAATGGTTGGATCCACCTTGCGCATCGCCGCGACAACGGCCTTGTGCTTTTTTACATATTCAGCCAACGGCATATTGCCAAGTTGCCAGTTACCATACATCTCGTTTCCGACCGCCCAGAACTTACACCCCCACGGTTCCACCCGTCCATTGGACACCCGCAACTTGCCCATTGGCGTGTCGGGAGAGCCGTTGCAGTACTCAATCTCCTCGGCGGACATCTCGACCGAACCCAAACCCGTGTTGACCGTAATATACGGCTCGGTCTTGATTAGCGCGCAGAAATCCATAAACTCGTGAATCCCCATGTCGTTATACTCCAGCCCCGTCCAGGCCGGATTCTTGCGGGTTGGCCGTTTGTCGGGATCGCCGATGCCATCCTTCCAGTCATACCCGCTGACAAAATTTCCACCGGGCCACCGATAGATCGGCGAGTTCAGGTCTTTCAGCAATTCCAGAGTATCCCTGCGGAAGCCCCGAATGTTATCCGCAGGCATCAGGGATACGGCCCCGATTCGCAGGATCCCGTGACCCTGACTGAGAATCTCCAGCCGCGCATCCTTCGTTGTCCCTCCGCTGCCGAGCGTGAAGGAATACTTGGCGAATGTGCCGCTCAAATGATCGATTCGGAATGTTGCCTTCTGTGCCGACCCCTTTCCCCAGACTAAGTTGACCTGAACCGGCGTCGCTGAAGAGTCGCCGGCCAGAATTACACGCCCCGAATATTCTTTGCCCTTTTGTAACCAAAGCCCATCCTGGTAAATCCCGCCCGGTACGCCCGGCCCGGCCAGTTGAATCTGAACCGAATGCTCGCCGACATAGGAGTTTTCTTTGGACATGACAATGTTGGCCTTCGGCCCCAGCGGTTTCCAGGGCGATGCCGAAAGAACTCGTGCCCCTTCGCCCGTCGTCGTCCAACTCGGGCTCTCAGCGGGAACCGGGTAAAAGAACTTACGATCTTCGAGCATCTCGGCCCAAATTCCGCCATAAATACACTGGCCCAGATGTTCGATGAATTGTCCGTAAATATACGGCGAGATCGGCTCGCTTGTCTTGGCGGCGTCGACAGTGACCTTCGCGTTAACGGTCTTGGACACAATCGGCGTCGGCCCGATCTCCTCCAACCGAAGATCGTCATACCAGGCCGTACCCGTCGCGTATCCCCACCCACCGAACAGACAATTAAGCTGGATACTGTCGTTGCCACCGGAGTTGAAGGTACATTCCACTGGTGTCCAGTCCTGCGTTCCGGATACAGCCGGCGTCTGGACCGGTTGAATATCGTGAATGTTCAGCAGCGCTCCTTTGGCCGAACCTGGCACTACATTCTCCGTTCGGATCCAGGCCGACAAACGATACTCGGTCCCCGGCTTGACGGACACCGTTTGTCTCCAACTGATGTCGCCGCCTTGCGTCGAAATGATCCGGACGCACTTGCCGCTGCGACCGTCCTTCACCCAGGCGAACTGACCCTCGCCGCTCCAGGTATCCGGACGCCAACCCTCGGGATTGGAACCGGAACCCTGCTCAAACGAACCGTTCAGGATCAGGTTCGGCTTGTCGTCAGGTTCGGCCTCCTTCTGCTGAGCCGTACAGGAAATAAAAGCTAAAAGAAGTCCCGTCAGAGTCAGTCCCAACACCATCCGCTTTCGCATGGCAAGCTCCTATCCAAAGAAAAAGGGCAGGTTGATCTTCCTGCCCTGTATCATATCCGAATTGATAATATTCGCAAGTCGAAGTGGGGGTTTATCAAACCACGCCTTCGGCGACCATATCGCCAACCTGACTGGTCGAGTATCCCATCTTGCCGGCCGCCAGAGATTTGAGTTTGTTGGCCGTGACATCCCGTACGGCCTGTTCGATCTTGGCCGCGGCCTTCTCTTCGCCCAGGGTCTGGAGCATCATCTGCATCGCGCAGATCGCCGCCAGCGGATTGATTACACCCTTTCCGGTGTACTTGGGCGCGCTGCCGCCGATTGGCTCGAACATGCTTACGCCCTCCGGGTTGATGTTGCCACCCGCCGCGATCCCCATCCCGCCCTGCGTGATCGCGCCCAGGTCGGTGATAATGTCGCCGAACAGATTTCCGGTAACAATGACATCGAACCATTCGGGGTTCTTGATCATCCACATACAGGTCGCATCGACATGGTAATAGTCGCGACGAATGTCGGGATAGTGCTTCTCGCCCATCTCGTGAAACGCCCGCTCCCACAGATCATAGACGAAAGTCAACACATTGGTCTTGCCGCACAGGGCCAGCGTATTCTCCGGCCCGATTCCGCGGGCCTTCTTGCCGAACTTGCGGGCATATTCAAAAGCGTACTTCAGACAACGATCCACCTGAAATCGCGTATAGATCGAGGTCTGTACGGCCGTCTCATTGGGCGTGCCCTTGAGAGTAAAACCGCCGGCCCCGCAGTACAGATCGCCCGTGTTTTCGCGGACAACGCAATAGTCGATTTCTTTGGGCCCCTTGCCCTTGATCGGGCACTCTACTCCCGGAAACAACCGCACCGGCCGCAGGTTGATGTACTGGTCCAGCTCAAACCGCATCCGAAGCAATAGTCCCTTTTCGAGGATCCCCGGCTTGACATCCGGATGGCCGATGGCGCCCAGCAGGATCGCGTCAAATTTCTTGAGCTCTTCAGCCGCGCTGTCCGGCAGCGTCTCGCCGGTCCGTTTGTAGCGCTCGCCGCCGAAATCAAAATAGGTCTTCTCGACTTTAAACTTGAATTTTCCCGCCGCGGCGTCCATCACCTTGACGGCCTCTGCGGTCACCTCGGGACCGGTCCCGTCGCCCCCGATCACGGCGATCTTGTAACTCTTTGCCATTCTTCTTCCTTTCTATGGTTTGAAAGCTTTCGACTTTGATTATAACTGCGAATTCCGCGGATTTCTCGGATAATGAGTGTCAGTGAGCCGCAGTCTTTTGAATATGTTCCAGCAACCCGCCGTCGCGGACGATCGCCAGAGCAAAGTCCGGCAAGGGCTTAAAGCGTATCGTCTTGTTCTGCGTGCGATTGTTGATCGTCCCGGCCGCATAGTCGATGTCGATCTGATCACCGTCGGCGATCAGCGTAACAGCATCCGGAAGCTCGATCGGGTAAAAGCCGCAGTTGATGCAGTTACGGTAGAAGATCCGCGCAAACGACTGCGCGATTACCGCCCCGACCTTGGCCCCCTGCAGCGACCAGACCGCGTGCTCGCGCGACGACCCGCAGCCGAAATCGTCCCCGGCCACGATGCAGTCACCGGGTTTGGATTTCTTGACAAACTGCGTGTCCAGATCCTCCATGCAATGTTTGGCCAATTCCTTGGCGTCATCCGTATTCAGATACCGTGCCGGGATGATCTCGTCGGTATTAACATGGTCCCGTTTATACACATGCGCTATCGCCATAACTGTCTCCAAAATAAAAAATCAAAGTGCAAAAATCAAAATGACAATCCAAAAATCAAAAATTCAAAGCGGATACCTCCCGCCGGAGAATCGAATACTGCCAACGAAGCTCTATTTGAATTTTGATCTGTCATTTTGCGTTTTGATTTTTGATATTTGATATTCTTTCCAAACCGGAATAACCGGCACATCACAGAAACGATCGCGGGTCCGTAAGTACCCCCTCCACCGCCGATGCCGCCGCCGTCGCCGGACTGGCCAGATGCACTTCGCTCCTGGGGCTTCCCATCCGGCCGACAAAATTGCGATTCGTCGTGCTGACACACCGTTCGCCCGCCGCCAGAATCCCCATAAATCCGCCCAGGCACGCGCCACAGGTCGGCGCGCTGAACACGCAGCCCGCATCGTCGAAGATCTGTGCCAGTCCTTCGTCGATACTCTGTCGCCAGATCGTCGGCGTCGCCGGAACGACGATCGTGCGAATCTTGACCTTGCGGCCCTTGATGATCCCGGCTGCGATCCGCAGATCCTCGATCCGGCCGTTGGTGCAGCTCCCGATGTACGCCTGATCCATCTTCAATCCCACACACTGGCCGATCGGTTTGCCGTTGCTGGGCAAGTGCGGCATGGCCACCATCGGCTCCAGTGCCGAGCAGTCAATCGTCTCGACGGACACAAACTTGGCGTCGGCATCGGACTCAAATACCGTATAGTCCTTTTTGTCGTGCAGGTGCTCATCGAGATAGGCCTTCGTGACTTCGTCGAAACCGATCACGCCGTTCTTGCCACCGGCCTCGATGGCCATATTCGTGATCGTCATCCGGGCCTCCAT
>JAAYVQ010000431.1 GCA_012517095.1 Phycisphaerae bacterium
CGCCAACAAGTGCCTCGTTTGCCGATATCTGGATGTGTGCCGCGGCGGATGCCCCAAGGACCGGCTGGTTCGCGGCAAAGGTCTCACGGCCGAGAGCTGGTTTTGCGAAGGGTACAAGATGTTCTTCGATAAGGCGTTGGGCCATCTGCGAGGCATGGCGGCGAAACTGCAAAAAGATACCCGCTATTCGCGATTAAAGTGAGGTCGTTATGAAGCTGGTCGTTCTCGATGGGTTTATGATGAATCCCGGAGACTTGGGCTGGGAGGAACTCGGTTCGCTGGGCGAACTGGCTGTCTTTGATCGTACGCCGCCGGAACTGACCGTCGAACGGGCCAAAGACGCCGAGGCCGTCTTCACCAACAAGGTCGTTCTCGGGGCCGAACAGATCCGCCAACTGCCCAGGTTGCGGTATATCGGCGTGCTGGCGACAGGTACCAATGTCGTGGATATCCCCGCCGCGACCGCCCGCAAGATCGTCGTAACGAATGTCCCGGCCTACAGCACCGAGTCGGTTGTGCAAATGGTCTTTGCGCATGTGCTCAACCTGTCGTTTGGCCTCGCCGATCATACGCGAGGCGTTCGCGAAGGCCGCTGGCAGCGGTCGCCGGATTTCTGTTACTGGGATCAGCCGCTGATCGAACTGTCGGGCAAGATCATGGGCCTGATCGGCTTCGGGCGGATCGGGCTGGCGGTTGCCGTCGCCGCCCGCGGTTTCGGCCTGCAGGTCCTGGCGACCAGCCGCTCGATCCCTCGTTATGTTCCCAATGAAGTGCGACTGGTCTCACTGGAGGAAATCTTTCGCCTCAGCGACATCGTCAGTTTGCATTGTCCTCTGACCCCCGAAACCCGCCAGATCATCAATCGCAAACACCTGGCCATGATGAAACCGCTGGCCTGGCTGATCAACACCGGCCGCGGTCCCCTCATCGATGAACAGGCCCTGGCCGACGCCCTCAACTCCGGCAAACTGGCCGGAGCTGGGCTGGATGTCCTCGCGACCGAGCCGCCCAAGCCGGATAATCCGCTCCTGACGGCGAAGAACTGCTTCATCACGCCCCACATCGCCTGGGCGACCGTCCAATCCCGCCAGCGACTGATGCGAACCGTCGTCGCCAACCTTCGCGCCTTCCAGGAAGACCGACCCATGAATGTCGTCCGGGAGTGAACCTCTGTTCCGGCCTCCCCATCGGTTCTCACAATCGCAGATAATATCCCCGCTTTTCGAGGTATTTCAGAATCCACCAAGTGATGGCGAAGAATACCCCAAACCCGATAGCGATATACCATAGTGGCGAATCTTTCGGGACAAAGGGGTGGATGCAATCGATCACAAGGCCGTGGATGATGTAGGCCGCAAGGGCGTTTTGCCCCAGCGTTCGTAACAGCCCCCACTCCAATCCCCGGACATCCGACAACCACACAAACAACACATAAACGGCCAGCGAAAATCCCGCCCCAAAGAGCTGGTACGACACACTCCCCGTCTGCTGGCTCATGGTCCACATGTCGATGGGACCGGCCGGCGGCAACAACGGCGGGCGGGCCAGCCATGCCCAGATCGTCCCGGCCGTCTCCAGCTGGTTCGCGTGCGACAGGATGGCCGTCAGGCACGAGATCGCATAGCCGAAGACCATCAGCCCGATCGACCACACCGTCAGTTTTCGGATCGCACCGGCTGCCCCGCGACCGATCACGCAATCATATGCCAACGATCCGACGATGACGGGGATCGACCAGGTCATAAAGCCCAGCGGCCCGCCGTCGATCACGCCGGTAGCCCTGGCCCAGTCGAAGTAAAACACATGCGAGAAGATCATGTGCGCGACGGCCGTGCCGGAAACAAACACGATCCGCACCGC
>JAAYVQ010000432.1 GCA_012517095.1 Phycisphaerae bacterium
CGGCAGAACGAACCAGAAAAGTCGGCAAAGAAACGGTCTCATGAACATCCTCTAAAACTGAAAATAAATGAATTGCTGTTTTTTCCCGCCGAACCAGAAGATAGCGAAAACGATGGCGTAGTACAGGGCGTATCGTGCCGGACGTTTCCAACGGGCCCCCAGATGGGCCAGCGCGTGTTGCCACTGACGGCCGTTCCATTCGATGATCAGCAACAAACCGATCAGGATCAACAGGGTGTCGGCCGCCTGTCGCCCGGCGAATCGCGGCATCGTGAAAAGCGAAGGCGATGCGATTGTGGAAAGATAATCAACCGCGTGCCCGATATTTTCCGCCCGGAAGAAAACCCACGCCAGGACGGTCAGGGCGAATGTTGTGGCAATCGAGAGAAATTCCCGGATGGACGGCAACCATCTCCCCTGTGCGACGATCTGCAGATGGTCGCGGTTCCGATGGAGAAGCATCAGCGGCAAAAAGTACAGGGCGTTCAACGCCCCCCAGGCGATAAAGGTCCAGTTCGCCCCGTGCCAGAATCCGCTGACCAGAAAAATCACGAAGATGTTTCGAATCTTCATCCAGGTTCCGCCGCGGCTGCCCCCCAGCGGGATATAAAGATAATCCCGAAACCAGGTGGTCAGCGAGATGTGCCATCGCCGCCAGAATTCCGCCATGTCCCGCGAAAAGTACGGAAACGCGAAGTTCTGCATCAGGTCGATCCCAAACAACCGGGCCGTCCCGATCGCGATATCCGAATACCCCGAAAAGTCGCTGTAGATCTGGAACGCGAAGAAAAACGCCCCCAACAGTAGAGTACTGCCGGAATAATTCGCGGAGTTACTGAAGATCGTATCGACAAACCCCGCGCAATTATCGGCGATGACGATCTTCTTGAACAGCCCCCACAGGATTTGTCGAAGCCCATTGACGGCCTTCCCGTAGTCGAAGGTCCTCCGCGCGGTGAATTGCCCCAGCAGGTTGGTCGCCCGCTCGATGGGTCCGGCCACCAACTGGGGAAAAAAACTGACGAACGCCGAAAAGGCGATGAAGTCCCGGGTGGCCTGGAGTTTTCGCCGATACACATCGATGGTGTAGCTCATCGACTGAAAAGTGTAGAAGCTGATTCCCACCGGCAGGATGATTCGCAGGGATCGGCCCTGGATTTCCATCCCGAAAAAGGAAAATGCCGCAACGAAATTATCCAGAAAAAAATTGTAGTATTTAAAAAAAACCAGGCACCCAAGGTTGATGCCCAGAGCCGCCCACAGAATCAGCTTTCGTCGGAATAGGTTGTCGGTTCGGGCAAGTCCAAGTCCCGCGGAATAGTCAACGATCGTGCACAGCAGGAATAACGACAAAAACCGCCAGTCCCACCAGCCGTAAAAGACATAACTGGCCACGACGAGCAAAAAGTTTTGCAGTTTCAGGTTCCGATTCGTGACAAACCAGTAGAGAACAAAGACGATGGGCAGAAATATCGCAAAGTCGATCGAGTTAAACAGCATCTTGTCCGTTTGCCTTAAAGAGGTTCCATGAAATCCGTTTCGCTGTTACCGCTATGTTTTTCGTCTCGATAATTTTTCTCGCTTCCGCGGTCCATTCATTTCGCCGGATCCTTAAATTGTCCCCGCGGAGAAATAACGGTGCCAATACGCCAGCGTAGCCAGCGGTCCGATCAACTCCGCCTCTGAAGCTCGACTCTTGGTATGCAACTGTCCGGCCGCGAACTCGGTCAAAAATCGCTCACATCCTGCCGGATCGACGATCCGCCGAAGTTCGGGATACGAAGCTACCGCCTCCCGAATGTCCGTCGTCAGATTCGGATCGCTGCGCATCAGATCGTATTCGAATGATCCGACCATTCGGGAGCGTGCCATCGCACGCCGCAATCGTTCCAGCGGGACGGTGGGTAACAGGTTTTCGATCCTTCCGCAGATTCGCTTTCGGGCCGACGGTCTCCATTCGTGTAAAATCCCGTCCAGCGGCCGACCGATATTCGCGTACGGAACGCTCCGAAGTTCCGGAAGACACAGCCAGATCATATACTGGTAAAAATTCTTCCGATAAATCCACTTGGCAGGAAGCCGCAGCAGGTGCTCCGTGAACCGATATCCGAGATGCGGCCGTGCCTCGTGCACCTCCGGATGATTGTGAATCGGTCCCAGGAAGGTCGTCCCCGTTTCCTCGATCGTCATCGCCCAGGCCGTCGTGCGGTGGGCCGCCGTCGGTCCGCTCAAAGGCGCAAAAGTTTCATGCATCGCCCGATCCGCCAAGGGATACAATTCCCGCACAAAATCCCTGCGGAAGATTTTCGCCAGCGTCCTGGCCGTCTGCATGCGACGAATCCCGATAAACTTCTCCACCTGCATCGCCGTGAGCCGGGGATTGATATTGTGGATCGAGTAAAACGCAAAATCTCCCGCCAGTACGTCTCCCGCGCCGCCGCCAAGCTTGACGCCGGTATGTTGTTTCATTTCATGGATCGACTGCAGGTTCTTCACCGGGTGCTGAAGCGGAACCATGCCCCCCGTCAGTCGAATCAGCAGATCCGCCTCGCGGGAGAATTCCGCCGGCGCAAACGCGCGCACCTGATGTTCCCGGCCGAGAATCTTGGCGACTTGCCGCGCCGCGCTGACCTGGGCCGTTTCGCCCCCGCCCACCGCGTTGGAAAAGGTGAAGAAAAAATAGTCCGCATCCTTCGGAGCCGCCCCTGCCACAAGCCGGCTGTCCAATCCGCCGCTGAGGCTGATGAAGCACTTGCCCAGCATCCGCGCCCGCCACGCCACTCCCTCAGAAAAGGCCGCGAATGTCTCTTGGGCGAACGCCTTTGGATCCAGATCCTCTTGTGGTTCATGCCGCAATCGCCAGTATTGCTTCTCGTGGATTCCGACGGCGTCAATCGTGATGTGCGATCCCGGCCGGATGCGCGTAATACCTCGGACGGTCGTCGCCTGATCCAGCGTATGCCCGAATGTCAGGATCTCCATCCAACCCAGCGGATCGGGCTGAGGGGCGATTTTTGCCAGTGCCGTCAGAAACAGCAGATTGGACGAAAATGCGATTTGTTCGGGACTGATGTGCAGAAAAAACGGCCGGGCCGCGAATCGATCGTTGATGATATGAACTGTTCCAGTCTCATGATCCATCAGCAGGCAGACGAATTCCCCTTCGCTTTGTTCGATGCGGCCGGGAAGATCATGACTCTGTCCGTCGCCGGTCGTTTCCGAAAACGAAAGATCATGATACCCCAGCGTCAACCGCGACCACTGTCCGTCGCGACGGTAGTCCAGTTGGGTCGGTGCCGAAGGTTTGTGTTTCGCCGTCAGGCATCCCAGCGGTCCCGACCATACCCGTGTTTCGTATTCGGCCCCGTTGTCTTTCGGTAGGATGGAAAATCGTTTCAGCAGTTCTTCAAGATCATGCGGTTGAATCGCATTTCGGAAAGAGAGGATGCCGCCAATCAACGCCATGAATATCTCCTTATGTGCATCTGTATTCGAGTAATTCCCATCCATCCCTCCCGGAGAGATTCCATTCAGTTTGTCTTCCGAATCTCTACGGGAAGTCCCGCCCCGATCGTCCGCACGTGTAAGTCCTGCTGCGGGAACGGTATCTCGATGTTGGCATTGCGAAAGGCCTGGTCGATCGCGCGGTTGATCTCGTGTCGAACCTTGAGCATCACGTCGATCGTCGGGATCGACAGCCGTAAGTCGAAGTCCAGCGAGCTGGCCCCGAAATTCATAAATACCACCGTTGGCGCCGGATCCTTCATAACATCCGGGTGTTTCTGGGCCACCTCGTGCAGGAGTTTTTCGACTTTGGCGATATCGGAACCGTACGCTACGCCGATCGGAAACGAAATCCGCAGTTCCGGATTGGATAAGGTCCAGTTCATCAATCGGCCCGTAACAAATTCCTTGTTGGGAACCACCAGTTCCTTGTTGTCCCAGGTCTGTATCGTCGTGGAACGGATCTGGATCCGCCAGACCTTGCCCGTGATATCCCCGGATGTGACGATGTCTCCCACGCGCATCGGCCGTTCGAACAGAATAATCAGGCCGGATACAAAATTGGCGAAAATCTCCTGCAAACCGAAACCCAGGCCGACCGTCATTGCCGCCACTAACCACTGGACTTTTGACCAGTTGATCCCGAGTTGTCCACACCCGATCACCACTCCCGCTACCACGATCGCGTACCGGCTCAGGGTCGTGATCGCAAACTGAATCCCCCGATCCACCCCTACCCGCTGCAACACCGCGATCTGTACCAGCCCCGGCAGGTTCCGTGCCGTCACTAAGGTCATGATGGTGACCACCATTGCTGCCACCAGATTGGACAGCGTCACGGGGGCCGTCCGCAATTGGGTCACCGTCTTGCCGGCCGCATCCACCGTTTCCGATGCCTTGGCGGTGGTCTCCCACAGCACGACCCGATCCATTGCCCCCAGGGCCGGAAGCACATCCCTCCAGATCCCCCATATGCTCAGGACAATCCCCAGCACAAAGAAGGCCCGAATGATCCGCTCTGATTGCTGGCTGACGCGGTAGATTGTTTCGAACGGTACCGCGACGCTCAGAAGCTTGGACTTGGAGCGGACCTGTTGATTAATAACCGCCTGGGCTTGTTCCTGTTGCTGCAAACGATATTCCCGGTCGGCCATGGTCCTTCGTGCCGCCGTCAGCCAGTCCGACAGAATTTGCCAGGCCACCGCCGCGCTGACACACAACAATATGGTGTTAATCACCCTCCAATACAATTGTTCTGCCGTGTAGAAATACCCCATTCCCGCGATGACCGCCAGACTGCCTGGCAACAGGATTGCCCCCGGATACCACAGGTACCGAAACCGAGAGATCAATCCCCGACTTCCCATTCCGGCATAGGGCCGCATCAGCATTCCGTTCGGGGCCAGTACGATCACCAGGAAAACCGCCAGCGATAGCGTCCCGGCGATGAAGGCGATCCGTCCCAGCGATTCCTTCCACAGGTTGTTGCTCTGCATCTCGATCGCCGTTTGCACGAATCTCGCCAGCAGAATCGCAAATGTCAGCCAACGAAGATGCCGCCGAACAAACAGCCGCACCTCATTCGACCAGCCCAGTCCGCTGGTTCCCAGGGCCCCCGGCAGCAGAAGTCCGCGCACCAGTTCCAGAATCAGATAGGCCTTCGCCGCCTCCAGCAGTCCCGCTGCGGCTGCGTCGGGAAACGGGTGATTGCCTGGCGCATCGGCCAGAATCCGATGTAGCATCCACAGCAGATAGGGACGCGAAATAGCCAACAGTCCCACCTGCCACAGAGAATGCCCCGTCTGCAACAGGAAGGAACCGTCTCCCGTGCGGATAACCGTTTCCGGTATCTGTTTCCGTAACTTTTTGCGGTACCAGATCAACAAGGCCCACACCACGACCATCAGCCACGCCTGCACCGGTCGATACAGCACGCCCGACCAAAAGATCTTTGCCGCCGTCTTCCAATTTCCGGGATTCAGAATCCATTGTCCCGCTTCAATGGCACGCCCCAGGGCCGTCATGTCCAGGACGGGAGTGCTTTTGATCCACAGAATTCGCTCGTCGATGAATTGGCCGAACTGCTGGGTTATATAAACCAGTTGCCGCTCCAGATTATCCAAAGAAGAGAGCGTGGCCAGAAGAGACTCGTATTCCCGCAATAGCGCATCCAGATATCCCGCCTGCTTTTGCAGAAGGGAACGAACCTCCTTTTCCAGAAGATCACGTTTTTCGCCGTCGATCTCGCCCCCGATCTCGCTCATGATTCCGTTGACGGCCTGCTCCGGATCCGCCAGTTTGGATCGTTGTTCCTGGTACTCGATCCACTGAAAATGGGCGTCGGCGATTTTGGCTTTCCGTTCTTCCATCTCCTTTTTTAGGGGTCGCAAGTTGGGCAGCGTGGATCGCTTGTTCAGCAACAGCAAACCGGTTGTGGCATGTTCCCCCCCGGTGGTGGCCCGTTCCCGAACCCGCGCGAAGTCCGTCTTGAGCTGGTCCAATAGCGTTGTCTCATTCTGGATCCGCTCCGACAGCGCGGCCGTCTTTTGCATCAGCCCGTTCGGCCCGGTCCGTTGTTTGGTCAGCTTCTGGTTTTCCTCCGCGATCCGTTGAATCGCCGGATGCAGTTGGGCGGCCTGCTGGATCGATTCCTGGGCCTTTTGTTCGGCCAATTCGGCCTCTTGGCGCCGCCGTTTCTCCGTCGCTTCCTGCCATAACTTCAGGAGTTTTTGCGCCTGGCTCAGTTGTCGAACCGCCTGATCCCGCTGCACGGTGTACAGGTTCGTCATCAGATCGAAACCCGCCAGGTCCTCCTGCGACGACTGAAGTTGCTTGCTCAAAAGCGTCCGTCGGGCGACAATCGCGATCCGCCTGGCTCGCACGATTTCGGTGTGTTCTTCGACTTCGGCTTCGGTTTCGGCCTGGGCATTGAGTTTCTCCAGGTCGGAACTGGCCTGCGCGGCGGATTTGTCGATCACCGCCCGTCGATCGGCCCGATCCTTCAATCGCCTTTCGAGATCCTCCGCCGTCTTGCGAATCTCTGCAAGTTGGCTTTGCGCTTTGGCCAGACCCTGATCGAATTCCGAGACCGGCGCATCGCCCGCGATGGTCAATGTCGGCTCTGTCGCCGGTTCGGCCAGTTGTGCCCGGATCGTCTCGATCAGCTTGGGCGCCTCCTCCCGTTGCTGGATCGATCGTTGGATTCGCTGGTCCTGCTGGGCCGAAAGATTCGCCGAAGCCAGCGCCTCCTTCCAAAGTTCGATGGCCTTCTTCTGTACCTCCGGATCCAGAGACTTGTCCTGTTCCAACTGCGCGATCTTGGTCTGGATCGTTTCCGGTGTCAACCGCGTTTCCTGCGGCTTGGTCGTTTCCGTTGGGGGCGATCCGGCCGCCTGATCGGTCTCCTGCCCGAGTACATACCCCATTCCGCTCAGCCACCCCAACCCAGCCAATGCACAAAACGCCGCGACACACCTCATTCGAATCCGTCTATATCCAGAATAGAACATCGCTTGATTCCGTCTGTAATTTGTCATTTCCATTCCTTTGAACGAACGCCGAAGTATATCACGAGCCCTCATTCCCGTAAAGCCGCCGTCGAATCGTGAACCGACTCGGGTGCGGCCTATCATCATTGGGTCCCTCCATCCTTACCCCGATAGGTGCACGAATGGTACGAAAATCTCGGACCCCCAAAACGATAACTCTTTTCTAAGCATGAGGTTATGTTAAAAGAACAACTCGAAAAATAGCACGATCGTGAAAGCTCATTTTGTTCGAAATTTCCGAGAAATCATCAAACGAAATTGATAGGCCTCTCAGTTGTCAGGTTTGCGATAATTGGTTGAAATAATATCCTCCTTCCTTCGTCTATATGCCAAACGAGGACG